>JAGWUY010000229.1 GCA_028868255.1 Alphaproteobacteria bacterium
GTCGGGCTCAATCCCATTCCAGCGCGCCTTTCTTCCATTCATAGGCAAAGCCGACCGTGAGGACGGCCAGGAACACGAACATCGACCAGAAGCCGGTCGCGCCCAGCTTTCCGAACGCCACCGCCCATGGGAACAGGAAGGCCACTTCGAGGTCGAAGATGATGAAGAGAATGGAGACGAGATAGAACCGCACGTCGAATTTCATGCGGGCATCGTCAAAGGCGTTGAAACCGCATTCAAATGCAGACAGTTTTTCCGGATCAGGGTTGCGGAAAGCAATCAACAATGGCGTGATCATCAAAACGATGGCAATAAAACCGGCCACGCCCATGAAAATTACGATTGGCAAATAGCTTTGCAGCAGGTCTTGCATCTGGCCTCTCTTTTCGGTCGGCCCCAATAATTCCGACCATTTTGGTAATTGAGGCTGTAGCTAGCGCAGTGCATCATTTCGCGCAAGGCTTCAGGTGTCACAGTTAGAAGGGTGTCAACTGACGTATGGCTGGCTTATTTTCGAGCGGGGGAAAAGACCCTCAATTGCTTCCAAACGCTAGAGAGAACCGTACGTTTCGTGAATGGTCTGTAATCCAACTCCATTCTGTGCTAATCGTTCTAGCTGTTGGGGGCGCAACTTACCATTTCACGGACAACAAAAATGAAAAAAATTCTCATCGCCAGCGCTTTGGCCGTTGCAGTCTTGGCGCAACCTGCCAAAGCTGAAGTTATTGACGTCTCTACGATCAAATGTGCCGATCTTTCCAAAATGAAACAAGAGGAAATCAGCTATCTGTTGATCTGGTTGCATGGCTATTTTGGCGGCAAAGCCGGTGATACGACTATTGATTTGGCCGCATTGGAATCAAACGGTACTGCCATTGGCGACAAATGTGCAGCGAACCCTGAGCTTGGCCTAATGACAGCCATTACCCAGCTGACCCAATAACAATTGCAGCTGACAATGCACAAAGGCCGCTCCATTGGGCGGCCTTCTTGTTTTGTAAAATGGCGCGAAAGACGGGGCTCGAACCCGCGACCTTCGCCGTGACAGGGCGACGCTCTAACCAACTGAGCTACTTCCGCACATTGAACAAGCGGGTGGATAGATGACCCGCCCTGCCCTGTCAAGCGCTGCATCGCGGCAGTTTGTTTGTGGCCGGGGAATATTTCGGATAGTGAATAACTATGGGTTTTTTTCAGAATCGCGCATTTAACTTCATGTATGTGCACGGCGCTTTGCAATCCTTCGCCAATTATGGGGGCGAGGCATTTGCGTTTGTATATTTGCTGAAAGCTGGCATTCCGACGCCCATCGTGCTTTTGGCCGTTGGCATGCTATTTGGCAGCCGCGTTTTTTTCAGACTGGCGGTGCTGCCGTTTGCGCTTCGGTTCGGTTTGCGCAATGCTTTGATTTTTGGCATTTTGCTGGAGGCTTCGACCTATCCTATTCTCTCGCAAATCACGCGCGTTGATGGCTTGTTATTGATCTATTTGGCGACATGGGCTTTAAGCAGTAGTTTCTATTGGACCTGCTATCACGCTTACGTCACGCTCATCGGCGACAGTGAACATCGCGGCAAGCAAGCGAGCGCCATTGAATTTGTAGGTATGGTGATGGGCATTTTCGCGCCTCTTACCACGGGCGCACTTCTTACTTATTTTTCACCCTTGATCGCTTTTGGAGTAGTAGGGCTGGCTATGGCAGGCTCGGCAATTCCTGTCCTGTTCATGCCAGAAGTCGAGGTGGAGAAACACGCTTCTGTTGACGCCCAGACGCGGCGCAAAGCGTGGGTGATTATGTTTGCCGATGGTTTGCGGGCGGGCTCATTCCATTTTACCTGGTTGATTGCTTTGTTCATTACGTTGGGCAACAGCTTTGCGGGTTTTGGCGGCACACTGTCTCTCGCTGGTTTTATTGGTGCATTGATTGGGTTGTTCACTGGCAAAATGGTTGATGTTGGCCAAGGCCAACGCGCCTTGCAACTGGGTTTTCTTGCATTGACTGTAGCTATATTGGCTCGTGCATTAGGGTATCCACTGGTGTTTACGGCGGTTTTGGCCAATGCCGTGGCTGTGATGATGTGGCCTGTTTATGCAACGGCCACAAATGCGCGTATCTACAATCTGGCGCGTCAATCGGCCTGCCCTTTGCGGTATCATGTAGTTGCGGAAGGCGGGTGGGATTTAGGCACGGCACTCAGTTGCAGCGTTTCAGCGCTATTGATCTATATGGGCTTCAGCTTTTTTGGGCCGCTGATCTTCGCACTGTTCGGGTGTGGTCTGGGTTATTACGTGCTATCTAAAACATCACAGGCAGCTTAAATCGCAGTGCCATCTTTACGGGTGTAGACACCCTTTTGATTGCTCAGTTCCACCTTCATATCGATGTCGCTATACCATGCCGTTTCACGGGGGCCGCGCGTGCCAACTTCCAAATATTGAACGGCTGCTGAAGAAAGATTTTTGAGGCAGTGGCCGTTGCCGTTATTGGCTTTGAATCCTGCGCACATGCCGGGTTTCAAAATGTGTTCACCCTCATCATCCACTAAGGTGATTTCGCCAGAAAGCACGAAAATGAATTCATCTTCTTTTTCGTGCCAATGGCGCTGGCTGGACCATGCGCCGGGTTCTAGCGTCACCAAATTCACGCCAAATTGATCAAGGCCAAACACGTCCCCCAGAATGTGTTTTACCCGCGCTTTGCATGGTTCGTCATAGGGTGCAGGATAACGAGAGCCCGTGCGGGTCGGCGCATCAACGGCCTTGATGGCGCTGGGGGTTTTGGTCATTCTTAGCTTCAATCTGGTCAATGGCATCAACGACGGCATCAAAAGTTAGAAGGGTCGATGCGTGGCGCGCTTTATAATCACGTACGGGCAGCAGCGCTTCATAATCTGCCCATTTACCTTGTGGCGGTGCGCCCTGCTCCTTTAGCATTTTATACATCACGTCGCGCAGGTTCCGCATTTCTTCTGCGGTTGCACCCACCACATGGCGCGCCATTATGGATGATGATGCTTGGCCCAATGCACAGGCTTTTACATCTTGGCCGAAGTCAATCACACGGCCATCTTCCATCTTCACATCGACGATCACTTTCGAGCCGCAAAGTTTGGAATGGGCTACCGCCGTCGCATCCGGGTTTTCGAGCCGTCGCAAAAGTGGAATATTGCCTGCAAATTCCAAAATCTTTCGATTGTAAATTTCGTTGATCATGTCCATATCCGTTGGCTCGCGCCAAGTGCGTGCCAGACTTGTAACATATATGGGTGAAATGCTTAAAAAGAAAAGTACTACCCTGCAAGTTACATCCGCTAGCTGGACTATTGCGTAGAACAGACTTGTAATGTGCAACCCCGAATGTGAGTTCGCCCCATGGACGTCAAAACCTATCCAAAACCAATGGCCAAGCCCGTTATAGTTCCATCCCAAGAAGAAGCCGAAGAGGCTGTGCGCGTTCTGCTGGCTTGGGCAGGTGACAACCCAAACCGTGAAGGGTTACATGACACGCCCAAGCGTGTGACCAAAGCATTCAAAGAGTATTTTTCAGGTTATGACAAATCGCCACACGACGTTTTAGATCGCGTGTTTGAAGAGGTTGGTGGATATGACGATTTGGTAATGCTGCGCGACATTCACTTCACGTCACATTGCGAACATCACATGGCGCCTTTCTTTGGCCGAGTACACATTGCTTATTTGCCGCAAGGCGGCGTGGTGGGCATTTCAAAGCTGGCGCGCGTGGTCGATATCTATGCCAAACGTTTGCAGACGCAGGAAACAATGACCGCGCAAATTGCGTCTGCCGTTTCGGAAGGGTTGAACCCCCGCGGCCTTGCCGTTTATGTTGAAGCGATACACACTTGTATGTCAATGCGCGGTGTACAAAAACACAATGTGGCGACGATCACCTCCCAGTTTGCAGGTGAGTTCAAAACCAATCCAGTGCTGCAAGCGCGGTTCATGGATCTGGTTCGTGCGCCTCAACGCGAATTTTCGATCTAATGTCAAGGTCAAGCAAAGACGAATCGCTCGACTTGGATTTGCAGTTTGACGCGCAGGGTTTGATTCCAACTATCGTCACCGATGTTTCTGACAACGCCGTATTGATGTTTGCCTTTATGAATGCCGAGGCTTTGGCTGAAACCCAGCGCACAGGGATCGTGCATTTTTACAGCCGATCACGCAGCGC
>JAGWUY010000026.1 GCA_028868255.1 Alphaproteobacteria bacterium
TCATGGTTTTATCCTCGTGAGCGCCCCAGCGGGTGAGCATTAGGGTGAATCTCAGAGTTTGTAAATCAAAGGAACGCTGCTCCAGCAGTTAAACGCGGTGCCCCAAGCCATGACGCAATGGACTGACCAATATCGGCAAAGCTTTCGCGCGCGTTAATGTTGGCGGGCTGGTTACACAAAATGGCGATGCGCTCGCGGGTGTGATCTGTGCCAGCCCATGTGGGGTCATTGCCGTGATCAGCGGTGATGATGAGCAAATCACCTTCGCGCAGCTTTGCAAAGACCTTCGGCAGTTCACGGTCGAACCACTCGATCTCCTTGCCATAGCCGTTTACATCGCGGCGGTGGCCAAAATTAGTATCGAAGTCGACAAAATTGGTCATCAGAAAGCCCCCGTCTTTCACACTGTCCATGGCCTCCAGCGTGGTCTGCATGAGCGCGGGGTTGCCTGAAACTTTCATCTCGCGGCCCGTGCCCACATGGGCATAAATATCGCCAATCTTACCCACCGAAACCACATCGCGCCCGGCGTCAGTCAAAACCTTCAGCAGGCTGGGCGTTGGCGGTGTGACGGCATAATCCTTGCGGTTGCCCGTGCGGCTAAAGGTCTTCGCCGTCTCGCCCACAAAAGGCCTGGCAATGACGCGGCCAATATTCATGGCATAGGTCAACTCGCGGGTCACCTTGCACACATCATAAAGCCGTTGCAGGCCAAAATGCGTTTCATGCGCCGCAATCTGGATCACGCTGTCGGCACTGGTATAGATAATAGGTTTTCCAGTGCGGATATGCTCTTCGCCAAAATCTTCAATCAACTGCGTGCCTGAGGCATGAGCGAGACACAACAGCCCTGGCAGCTTGCTACGGGCGATGATTTCATCCAAAAGGCTTTGCGGAAAGGCCGGAATCGTTTGCGGGAAATAGCCCCATTCAAATTGCAAGGGCACACCGCCCATTTCCCAATGCCCGGTGATGGTATCCTTGCCGTGGCTTACTTCGGTGGCAAAACCCCAGCCGCCTTTGACGGGCGCAGCGGTATCAAGCCCATGGGCTGAGCCAGAAGCCGCCTCCAACGCACGTGCAAAGCCCAGTGAAATCAAATTTGGAATTTTGAGTTTCATGTGATCGGCAATGTGACCCAGCGTGTTGGCACCTACATCACCAAATTTGGCGGCGTCGGGCGCGCCGCCAATACCAACAGAATCCATGACAAACAGAAACGCGCGCCTCATGGCGTAATCCGCTGGATGATATTGGGTGTTTCTGCAACACCTTCACCCAGATGATAGGCGGCCTGCACAATGTTTGTCGCCCGCGCAAAGCTTGCCTCATCGTGCGCATGAACGATGCAGAGAGGCGAATTCATATCGGCGTAAAAATTCTTACCCAACAGATTGGAAAGGCCTACGGCGTGATCAATCTTGTCATCGGCGCGCAAGCGCCCACCGCCCAGTTCAATCACCGCCAGCCCCAGATTGCGCGTGTCGATGCAGTTCACCATGCCTTCGTCATCGGCATAAATGGGGCGAATGATGGGCGCTTGTTTCAAGTATTGCTCAGGACGCTCCATGAAATCTTTGGGGCCGCCCAACAGCGCCACCATGCGGGCAAAATGTTCCGCCGCTGCCCCTGATGATAATGCAGCTTTCAACTTGGCCCTGCCCGCTTCCAATGATACCGCCAACCCACTGCTCAGCAGCAGTTCAGCGCCCAATGCCATGGTGATGTCTTCGACGCGGGTGTTGATCAGGCTGCCTTTGAGAAATTCCACGGCGTGTGCAACTTCAAGGGCATTGCCTGCACAAGAGGCCAAGGGCTGGTCCATGTCGGTGATCAGGGCGGTGGTTTTAAGCCCCGCGCCATTGGCCACACTGACGAGAGACTGTGCCAACGTTACCGCATCCTCCAACTTGGCCATGAAAGCGCCAGAGCCTGTCTTCACATCCATCACCAGATGCTGCAAGCCAGCCGCAAGTTTTTTGGAGAGGATGGAGGCGGTGATCAGTGGCACAGATTCAACCGTGGCTGTCACATCGCGAATGCCATAAAGCCGCTTATCCGCCGGAGCGAGATCAGCCGTCTGCCCGATGATGGCCACACCTGCTTCGCGAACCACTTTACGGAACAAGGTAAGGTCAGGTTGAGTCCCATAGCCTGGAATGGAATCAAGCTTGTCGAGCGTGCCACCGGTATGGCCAAGGCCACGCCCCGAAATCATCGGCACAAAACAGCCACAAGCCGCCAGCATGGGGGCCAGCATCAGCGAAATATTATCACCAATGCCGCCCGTGGAGTGCTTGTCCACCACTGGCCCCGGCATATCCCATTTTAACACCGTGCCAGAATCACGCATCGCCAGTGTTAACCCCACGGCCTCTTCTGCACTCATGCCTTTAAAGAACACCGCCATGGCAAAGGCCGCCACCTGGCCTTCAGTGATCGCATTATTCGTCAGTCCACTGATGAAATCATGCACCTCATCACGTGTGAGTGGGGATCCATCGCGCTTCTTGCGGATGATTTCCTGCGGCAGCATCAGAAGCGCACTCCTGAGAACACCAAATATCCGTCATTCCCGCGAAGGCGGGAATCTCTGTTCAAGCTCAAAACGTGGATGCCCGCTTTCGTGGGCATGACGATGAAAAGAGGTGGACTTGAAAACATGCTATTTCATCTTGCTGAAGAATCGGGTCAATAATTTTTGCATTTTTGCTGATGCCTTGGCCCCTTCTTCCTTGGTTTCCTGATGTGAAGGTGATGCGCCTTCGATGCCCGCCGCCAGATTGGTGATGATAGAAAGCCCAGCCACTTTGAGGCCGTAACGCCGCGCCAAAATGGTTTCAGGTGCGGTAGACATGCCGACAGCCGTGCCGCCAATCAACCGAAACATCTTGATTTCGGCAGGTGTTTCAAATGACGGGCCAGAATACCACACATAGACACCCCGGTGCAGCGCCAGCTTTTCTGTCTCGGCAGCGGCAATCATTTTGGCCCGCAAACCCGGATCATAAGCATTGGTCATGGGCACAAAGTTTTCATCGCCATGCTGCCCAATCAGCGGGTTCATGCCGGATTGGTTGATGTGATCTTCAATCAGCATAATGGAGCCGGGTCGCATGGCAGGGTCAAGCGAACCTGCAGCATTAGTCAAAATCAAATTTTCAATGCCAGCCTCTTTGAGCGCTTCTATGGCGGGCCGCATCACGGCTGCATTGCCGTTTTCATAAGCGTGGGCGCGGCCTGCCAACACGGCAATCTCCGTGCCCCCTACAGTCCCGACATAGAGTTTGCCGGAATGGCCGGAAATTTTGGGCACCGGAAAGCCTGAAAGCTCCGTATACGGAATAACAGTTGCGTCTTTCACCGCATCCACAAACCCACCCAAAGCCGAGCCCAGAATGATCGCTGTCTTTGGCGCGCGGCCTTGCAGTTTTTCAACCAAATTGCTCATGCCAGATTCTCCGGACCGAAAGATGCGGGCAATAATTCATCAAGGGTGAAGCTGCGGATCAATGTGCCGTCTTCCGTCAGGCAATGGATTTTCACATCACCCTTGGCAAATTCGCGGATTTTTTGGCGGCAGCCGCCGCAAGGCGTGCACAGCGCATCGCCATTTCCCATCACCGCCACTTCCGTCACCTGTGTGCCGCCCGCCATGATCAAGGCTGAAATGGCCGAAGGCTCAGCGCACCAGCCTTGCGGGTAAGCGGCGTTTTCTATGTTGCAGCCGCCAAACACACGTCCGTGTTCGTCGCGCATGGCCGCACCCACATTAAATTTGGAGTAAGGCGCATGGGCTTTTGCGCGTGCGGCCTTCGCGGCTTGAACCAGATCGTCCATTAGCGATCCTTCGTATACGGTGTGCCACTGGCGCGGGGCGGTGTGGATTTGCCAATAAAGCCAGCCAGCAAAACAACCGTCATCACATAGGGCAGCATGTTGATGAACTGAACGGGGATTTCAACAGCACCAATTTTGAAGCCCTGCATGCGCAGGCCCACCGCCTGCAAATAGCCAAACAACAGGCAGGCCCACATGGAGGGCCAGGCCCGCCAATTGGCGAAGATCAAAGCGGCCAAGGCCATAAAGCCGCGTCCTGCCGTCATATCACGCACGAAAGAGCCTTGTAGTGCCACGGACAAATAGGTACCCGCAAACCCACACAGCACACCGGCAATTAGAATGGCTTGATAACGCAGCTTCGTGACCGAGATGCCTGCCGTATCCACCGCATGGGGGTTTTCACCCACCGCCCGCAGGCGCAGCCCAAACCGTGTCTTGGCCAAACCCCAAGCCGAAAGAGGAACAAGCGCAAAGGCGACATAAACCAGAACTGAATGGCCAGACAGAACATTGATATAGGGCCCAATCACAGGGATCGATTGAATGGCTGAAAAGCCTGGCATGTGAAACACGGGGAATTGCGCTTCAGGCGGCAGTGGCGGCGTGCGCCCGCCTTCCTTGAACCACTCATTGCCCAGCACCACGGCAAGCCCCGCAGCCAGCATGTTGATGGCCACGCCCGACACCACCTGATTGCCGCGCTGATTGATGGCAGCATAGCCATGCACCAATGAAAACAGGATCGAAACCCCAATGGCCAGAAGCAGCGCCAACCAAGGCGAACCGAGATAAGCCCCTGCCGCCGCAGCCGTGAAGGCCGCCGCTAACATTTTACCCTCAAGGCCAATATCTACAATGCCAGAGCGCTCCGACCACAAGCCCGCGAGGCAGGCAAAAATCAGAGGCACCGACATGCGAATGGTGGAAGACAGCGTTTCCGCACTGAGCAAAATATCGAGCATCAATCATCCGCCTTGAAAAACAGCGCCGTCAGCCAAGGCCGGAAGGCATTTTCGAGCGCGCCCATAAACAAAATGATAAGGCCTTGGATCACCACCACCATATCGCGGTTAATGTGGGTCTTGGCAAAGGAAAGCTCCGTTCCCCCCTGATAGAGCAGTCCAAACAACATGGCCGCCAGCACAATGCCAATGGGGTGGTTGCGCCCCATGAGGGCCACAGCAATGCCCACAAAGCCTGCACCTTGCACAAATTCAAGGAGCAACCGGTGCTGTGCGCCCAGCACTTCATTCACGGCCACCAATCCGGCAAGGCCGCCAGAAACCGCCATGGCAATCATAATGATGCGCTGCGGCTTGATCCCGGCATAAATAGCCGCATCACTATTCAGCCCGACAGCGCGAATGGCATAGCCCAGCTTGGTGCGCCACAGAAAATACCACACGGCCCATGCCACAAGAAAAGCAAGAAACACAGTAAGGTTCAACGGTGAGGCCGGATATTTGAAATCAAAAAATTGACGCGCAATTTCACGAAAACTGAGAATATAGGCACCGGTAATTTCGCGGCTTTCAACGGCCATCTTGCCAATGGGGCGAAACCAGTAATTGATCAGATAGACCATCAGGCTTGAGGCAATGAAGTTGAACATGATCGTGGTGATCACAATGTGGCTGCCACGCTTGGCCTGCAAATAGCCAGGAACGAACCCCCACAAAGCTCCAAACGCCACCGAAGCCAGAATGGCCAGCGGAATGGTGATAAACCACGGCAAAAATTCCAAATTCAGGCCGATAAGGGCCGCCCCGAGCCCCGCAATATAGCCTTGTCCCTCGCCGCCAATATTGAACAGGCCTGCGTGAAAAGCCACCGCCACAGCAAGCCCCATGAAAATGAAATTGGTGGTGTAGTAAAGCAGATAGCTCCACCCCTTGAGAGAGCCCACGGCCCCCTTGATCATGATGCCCAGACATTCAATAGGGTTTTCATTAATCAGCAGAAAAATAACCGATGTGGCCAGCAAGGCCAGTAACAAATTGAGGGCGGGGATAAGCCCCACATCTACCCATTTCGGCAACTCCCCCCGCTGGCTCATGCCGCTACACCTTTCTGCACACCAGCCATCAGTAGGCCAATATCGCGCTCATCTGCTGATGAATCCCGCTCGCCCATCACCTTGCCGGCAAACATCACAATAATCCGATCTGACAAAGAGCGGATTTCATCAAGCTCCACCGACACCAGCAAGATCGCCTTGCCCGCATCGCGCAACTCAATGATGCGCTTGTGAATGAATTCAATGGCGCCAATATCAACACCGCGCGTGGGCTGGCCGATGATCAGGAGATCGGGGTTGGATGACATTTCGCGCGCCAGAATGATTTTCTGCTGGTTGCCACCTGAAAATTTGGCACTTTTGAGCAAAGGGTTTGCCGGGCGCACGTCAAATTCCTTCATCTCACGCAAGCAGCTTTCAACCACTTTTTTGCGGTTGAGGCGAAAACCATGCCCCAATTCTTCTTCAAATTGCCAACCGAGGATGGACGATTCAGAGGCATCGAAGGCGGTGATCAAACCCCGGTGCTGGCGGTCTTCCGGCACATGTGCCAGCCCCTCTTCGCGCAAATGGCGCGGATCAGCCAATTGGCCAATGCTTTTTCCCTCAAAAATAATTTCACCACTGGTGGGCTTGGTGATGCCAGCGATGCAATCCAGAAGTTCAGATTGGCCATTGCCTGAAACACCGGCAATGCCCACAATCTCGCCTTTGCGCACGCTGAAGGATACATGATCAACCCGCGCCACATTTTTGCTGTCGCGCCAAACGAGGTCTTTGACCTCAAGCACCATTTCGCCTGGTGTGGCTTTGCCTTTTTCCACATGCAGCAACACGCTGCGCCCCACCATGGCTTCGGCCAGCTCATCCACGGATGTATCTTTGGTTTCAAAATTGGCCACCAGTTCGCCACGCCGCATCACCGACACATGATCGGTGATGGCCATGATTTCGCGCAGCTTGTGGGTGATCAGGATCACGGTTTTGCCTTGGTCGCGCAGCGTGCCCAGAATGCGGAACAAATGATCGGCCTCATCGGGCGTCAGCACACCGGTGGGCTCATCAAGGATCAGAACATCAGCGCCCTTATACAAGGCTTTGAGAATTTCAACACGCTGTTGCAGCCCCACCGGCAATTCGCCCACAATGGCATCGGGGTTCACTTGCATGTCATAGTCATCGGCCAAGCGTTTAAGTTCGCTCCGCGCCTTGGCCAAAGCAGGCCCGATCAGTGCGCCGCCCTCCACACCCAGCACCACGTTTTCTAAAACGGTGAAGGGGTCAACCAGCATGAAATGCTGATGCACCATGCCAATGCCTTGGGCGATGGCATCAGATGATGACTTGATTTTGACAGGCTGCCCTTTGACTCTGATTTCGCCTGAATCCGCTGCGTAGAAGCCAAACAAGATTGACATCAAAGTCGATTTGCCAGCGCCATTTTCCCCAATAATGCCATGGATCGAACCTTGGCCAACGCTCAAAGTCACATCCTTATTGGCATGCACAGGGCCAAAGCGTTTGTCGATATGGATGAGTTCAATTGCGGGAGTGGTCATGTGAGTATTGCCCCTAGCACTCATCCTCCCCCTTCACGGGGGAGGTGGCGCGAAGCGCCGGAGGGGGATATTCAGACACCCCCACCCGTCACGCCTCGCGTGACACCCTCCCCGCAGAGGGGGAGGGATGAAGTTGTGTTATTTACTCAACCGGGCACTTGTTGTCTTCGGTATAGTCATGGACTTTGATTTTGCCAGCGATGATATCGGCTTTTGCTGCGTCGACTTTTGCGATCATATCAGCTGTCAACAGTGGCTTGTTGTTGTCATCCATGGCAACGCCCACGCCATCCTCTGCCAAGCCCAAAGCATGAATGCCGGGTTTGAAAGCATCATTGCCGTCTTTCATGGTGTTATACACAGCAACGTCCACGCGCTTCATCATGGAGGTGAGGATTTTGCCGGGATAAAGATAGTTCTGATTGGCATCAACGCCAATGCCCAGTGCACCACCTTCTGTGGCGGCTTTCAGCACGCCAAGGCCTGTTGCGCCCGCCGCAGCATAAACCACGTCAGAGCCCTTGCTCATCTGCCCCTTGGTGATTTCACCCCCCTTTACCGGGTCATTCCAAGCTGCACCCGTATCACCCGTCATGTTCTGGATGATCTTGTCATCGGGCTTGGCCGCTTTGACGCCTTGTGCATAACCACAAGCAAATTTGCGGATGAGAGGAATGTCCATCCCTCCTACAAATGACACAGTGCCGGATTTTGACGCCATGGCTGCCATAATGCCAGCGAGATATGAGCCTTCATGTTCCTTGAAGACGATGGACGAGACATTTGGCAAATTGACAACCATGTCAACAATGGCAAATTTGAGGTCTGGATATTCTTTGGCCACTTTTTCAACTGCAGCTGCTTGGGCAAAGCCAGCAGCAATGATAGGGGAATAGCCCTTGTCAGCAAAATCGCGGATCGCCTGTTCGCGCTGCGCTTCATTGGCGATTTCAAATTCACCATAAGCGATATTGGATTCCTTCTTGAATTTTTCAGCGCCGTTGAACATCGATTCGTTGAACGACTTATCGAACTTGCCGCCAATGTCGAAAACGATGGCGGGCTTGTTTTCGGCAGCAACAGCTGAAGCTGCCATAAGTGCGGTGAGCGCCGCGGCGCCGAGCATTTTTTTGAACATCAATAAACTCCCTGATTTTTTGACCGGCTGATCAAGCCTTGCCATAATGAACGCTAAATTCAGGCATTTGGCAAGCGGTATAGAATACCTCACCATCTTGAATTTGTGACATCACCTCCCAATCTGATGTCCAACGCACCGAAGGTTTAACCTTCGGGATTTGGAGAACTGAGATGACAACTGAAAAAATCAGCACAGAGCAATTGGCTCTGATCGGCAATGGCGTTCTGGCCTATGTGCGTGAAATTGAAGGGCGCAGCGCCAAAGCGCTTCTGGGCGGTCAGCTTGATGTGGCCCCCGATGCCAAATTGTTTTGCCTCTACAATGCAAATGGCCAGCCCATTTCCATATCTCAAAGCCACGAAGCAGCCTTGGGCAGCGCCTTTGAACATGAGTTGATCGCAGCCACGCTCCAATAAGTTAAGCGGCGGTCTGCGAATGTGTTGCGGCGGGATCGCTGGTCAAAATGGCATAAAGCCCTTCCGCACTGGCTGTGCCGCGCAGCTTGGCCATGGTGCCGGGTTCGCGCAACAAGCGTGAGATGCGCGCCAGAGCCTTCAAATGGTCAGCCCCCGCGTGATCCGGCGACAGTAAAACAAACACCATATCAATTGGCTCGCCATCCACACTGTCATAGGCCACGGGTGCGGAAAGCTTGGCGAACAGGCCGTAGACGCGGGTGATGTTGGGCAAGCGCCCATGCGGAATAGCAATGCCCTGGCCAAGGCCGGTTGAGCCAAGCTTTTCCCGCGTCAGCAGCGTTTCAAAAATAATCCGGTGATCAACCGCCACCAAACCAGCCATGGCTTGGGAAAGCTCTTGCAACAAATGTTTTTTGCTTTGGGCTTTTACCGCAGGCAACACACTGCGCGCATCAATAATATCAACCAGGTTCATGGTTTTGACTTTCTGCCGCTCAGGCTTTGGCCGCGGCGCTGCGCGGGTCAATCCAACCGATATTGCCGTCGGGCCGGCGATAAACCACATTCAAGCGGCCTTCTTTGCTGTTGTGGAACAGCACAAAATTTGTTGTTGAAATATCAAGCTGCATCACGGCTTCCCCCACCGAGAGTTCAGGGATCTTGGAAGAATTTTCAGCAATCACGGGCGCGTGCAGGCCTTCTGGTTCATCGCCCTCATGGTCATCATTGTGTTCGATCACATAGGATGCGGCCTCAACCATGGCGCGTTCCTTGCGCGGCGCACGGTGATGATCCTTGAGGCGTTGCTTGTATTTTTTCAGTTGTTTTTCCAGATGCGCAATGGCGGCATCAGCGCTGGCCATGGCAGTGGCTTCTTCAGCATGGGCCTGCAAAACAAGGCCAGTGGCCAGATGCAGCGTGCAATCGGTGAGGAAAAAGGACCGCCGCTTTTCCAGCGTCACATGGCCATGCACCGAGCCTTCAAAAAAACGTTCACGAAAAGACTGGAGCTTACCTTCAACATGGCTGCGCAGCGCATCGCCAATGTCTATGTGCTTACCGGTGATCTGAATTTGCATGGTCTGTTCGTTTCCTTGCTGCCATCCGGGACACTCAAGACATGGGCTTTAATCGCCGCTTCGTCAACAGGCCCGAACAGCAAATATTTTTTTGAAATATTCGTCGTGGCCAACAAAATATAGCCACACTGTCCGCAAAATGCGGGCGGACAGATATGGAAAAGCCTACCAAAAGTCAATGTTTCAGGCGCGTTTGGCGCGCGCCTCGCGTCGGCGCTGTACTGATGATAGAATATTGAGGCTTTCTCTGTATTTAGCCACAGTACGTCTGGCAATTTCAACGTTTTCAACCCGTAAAAGCTCAACAATATCATCATCCGACAAGACGTGATCCACAGTTTCTTTCTCGATCAGCGCGCGGATGCGCTGGCGCACTGATTCTGCCGAATGTGCCTCGCCGGTAATGTCGCCCGATTGAATGGCATTGGTGAAAAAATATTTGAGCTCAAACGTGCCGCGCGGTGTAGCCATATATTTGTTGGAGGTCACACGGCTGACTGTCGATTCGTGCATTTCGATCGCCTCGGCCACAGTGCGCAAAGTAATGGGCCGCAAATGCTGCACACCCAATACCAAAAAAGCATCTTGCTGCTTCACAATTTCGCGTGCCACTTTCAAGATCGTTTTGGCGCGTTGGTCGAGGCTTTTGACCAGCCAGCTGGCCTGCGCATGGCACTCACTGAGAAACAATTTGTCTTCGCTTTTTTGTGCCCCGCGAGAAACCTGTGCGGCATATTGATTGTTGATTAAGATGCGCGGCAATGTCTCGGAGTTCAACTCCACCAGCCAAGAGCCATAATTGCTGGCCCGCACCGTCACATCAGGCACCACGGGCACTACGGGGTCAGCCCCAAAGGCATGTCCGGGCTTGGGGTTGAGGGCGCGAATTTCAGCGATCATCTCGTGGATGTCATCAAGCCCCACGCTACACACCGTTTTCAGCGCGGCATAATCGCGTTTGGCCACCAATGGCAAATGGTCCAACAATGCATCCATGGCAGGGTCAAAGCGGTTGCGCTCTTGCAGTTGCAGGCGCAGGCACTCTTTTAGATCAGCGGCAAACACGCCGAGCGGCTCAAATGTTTTGAGAATGCTCAGCACACTTTCAACATGTGCCTGATCTGTGCCCAAGCTTTCGGCCATGGTTGCGGCATCAGCCGTCAGATAGCCTGCTTCGTTCACCATGCCTATAATATGTTGGCCGATGAGCACATCGGAGGCTTGGCGAAAATGCATGTGCAGCTGCGCTGTCAAATGTTCAGCTAGCGTTTCATCGCGCGTCACGTTTGCGGCAAAATCATAGGCTTCACCATCGAGTGAAATCTGGCCCGACCCGCGCGAACTGCTCCAGCCCGAATCTGGCATCGGCCCGGCAGAAATGTGTGAAACAGGTGAAACACCATCAGAGGGAGATGTTGCTCCATCACCATCACTGCCGCGCGCATCTCCGGCTGAAAAGGGTGCATCGGGTTGTTCGGGGGCTTCGGTCTTGTTTGGCGGCGCAGAGGTTTCGCGCAACTCAGCGCGCTCAAGCAAGGGGTTACGTTCCAACTCGGCATCAATGAAATTTTGTACTTCCAAATTGGACATTTGCAACAACTTGATGGCCTGCTGCAATTGCGGCGTCATCACCAGGGATTGCCCCTGCTTCATCACCAATTTCTGCATCAACGCCATACAAAACACCCCTTCCGCTGCAAGTCTAAGACCAAAGCAGCTTCAAGGAGATTAAATCTGAGTGGCAATTTGTGGGGATGGTTAGGAAGAACTTAAGCCGCATCGGCGGTAGGAACTCACGACAGGATGGCTTTGGCCAACCGTAGACTGGCCCAACTGGAAACGCATCAAATCCTGAAATCCTGCCCCAGATAATAGCGCCGCACATCGGGGTTGTTCACGATGTCGTCGGGTGTGCCTTCGGTCAGGACATGGCCTTCATGGATGATGAGCGCACGATCGATAAGGTCGAGGGTTTCTCGTACATTGTGATCCGTAATAAGCACCCCGATGCCCCGAGCGGTGAGCTGGCGCACCAGCTTGCGAATATCATTGATCGCAATCGGGTCAACTCCAGCGAAGGGCTCGTCGAGGAGCATATATTGGGGGGAGGCGGCAAGGGCGCGGGCGATTTCCACGCGCCGACGCTCTCCGCCAGAGAGCGCAATAGCCGGCGAATGCCGAATGTGGGTAATGGAGAACTCATCATACAACTCACGCAACATACTTTCACGCTTGGCTTTCTCAGGCTCGTGCAGCTCAAGAACCGAACGCAAATTCTCATCTACCGTGAGGCCGCGGAAAATAGAGCTTTCCTGCGGCAAATAGCCAATCCCCAGACGCGCCCGTTGGTACATGGGCAATGGGGTAATGTCTGTGCCGTCCAGACTGATCGAACCCTTATCCGCCGCAATCAAACCTGTGATCATATAGAACACGGTCGTCTTGCCAGCACCATTGGGGCCAAGCAGGCCAACAGCCTCACCACGCCGAACATGAAGTGACACATCCTTGACGATAGGCCGCTTGCCATAGGTTTTGGCCAGCATGGTAGCGGACAGTCCGTCAGAAGACGTCTCTTTCTTTGCCTTTGCCGATCCACGGCCCCCACCACGTGGGGCCATAGGAGCAGGGCGAATGAAATTCTCGTTGTTCTGCGCCACCTATTAAGGCCTCATTTGTCTTAATATTGAGTGAAAATCTTTACTTTGGAACAAATGAACCCTTCACCCGACCGCCAGACATCTGCAAATGGTTGGTGTTGAGATCAACAGTAAGCCGTTCACCCTTGAGGTTGGACTGGCCTTGCGTGACGCGCACATTGCCAATCACCTCCAGCGTATTGGCCTGTACGCGGAAAATTGCAGCACCGCCGGTGATCAGCTGGTTTTTGGTTTGAATGATCACATGGCCTTTGGCGTCCACGCGGTCGGTTACGGTTTTGACCGTGCCATCGCTTTGTTTAACATCAGCGCTCGTCACCACCATTTCGTCAGATTTGATCGTTTCGGATGGGCGCGTAGACACCACATTGCCGGTGAAAATGGTCTTGCGCTCGGCATCGATGATTTCCATCTGATCAGCCTCAACCTCCACATTGCCTGCGGCACGCGATGGTGTGCTGAGCAGCGGCAGGGTGAGGACACCGGCCAGAAGGGCTGCATATTTCACGGTCATTGCTTCACTCCATAAGTGCTGTTGGTGGCGAATTTGGCTTTCACATGGCCAGAAAACAAGATGCGCCCACCATAGGGTCCAACGGTCATGCCGTCAGCCTCCACTGTCCCGGTGGCGGTGTCAACCTTAACTGGGGTTTTAGATACAAGGCTGTGATCATCTACATTGACGGAGGCCGCCTGCATGCGTGCCACGTAGCGGCCCTCTTCTTGCAAGATCACCTCGCCCTCAAGCTCCAGCCCCTTGGTTTTGGCATCATATTGTGCCTTATGCGATGCAATACCGATGGCGCCCCCATCCGCGCGGCGGAAGCTGCCTGTTACCCCATCAAGGTGAACCAGATCCAGATTGATCTTGTCTTGCAGGCCCTGCTTGGCGGTGAGTTCAAAGGGCTGTTTGTTTTTATCAAAGCCGGTAATGCGTGAAGCCTGCCCGCTCACCACTTTTTCAACCTGCGTGGGTGCGGCTTTGGTGGGCTGCACTTCGGTGTCTTCTGGTTTGGCAAAAAAAGACTGCGCCAAAAACGTGCCCACAATGCCAACGCCCACAACAACAGCGCCAACGCCCATCAAGGGGGCCAATCTGGCACGCGCCGCCGCGCGTTTGGCGCGTTGGTCACCTTGCGACATGCGAGAAGGCTCAGTGGGCGAAGACATCTTCTTCAGGCCATCCGAGCAAATCAAGGGCCGCCCGTGTGGGCACAAAGTCAAAACAGCATTGCGCCAATTCTGTGCGCCCTTCGCGCTCCAACATTTGTTGCAGGCGGCTCTTCAGCTCATGCAGATAAACCACATCTTCGGCGGCATAAGATTTCTGCGCATCGGTCAGGCTATGTGCCCCCCAATCTGAACTCTGCTGCAATTTATTCAGTTCAATACCCAACAATTCGCGCACCAGTTCCTTCAACCCATGACGATCCGTATAGGTTCGCACCAGTTTTGAGGCAATTTTGGTGCAAAAAAGTGGCGCAGTGTCGACACCCAGATAATGTTTGAGCACGGCCACATCAAAGCGGGCAAAATGGAAAATTTTGAGCACCTTGGGGTCAGCCAGCAGGGCCTTCAGATTTGGCGCGTGGTTGGTGGCGCGGTCGATCTGCACCAAAACCGCATTGCCATCACCGGATGAAAGCTGCACCAGGCACAGCTTGTCGCGCGCCGGTTTCAGGCCTAGCGTTTCAGTATCAATGGCAACCGATGAGCCGGGATTGAAATCAGCAGGCAAATCGCCACGGTAAAGTTTAACACTCATAGCAGCCGGCCGCCTTTCCCTTGATTTGGTGCCCTGAAGAGGACTCGAACCTCCACGATGTTACTCGCTAGTACCTGAAACTAGTGCGTCTACCAATTCCGCCATCAGGGCAACGCGGCAGTGCTTAGTCGTTAGGTTGGGGCCTTGTCAATGATATAGAGAACCTTTGCATCTGGCCTGCAAGCTGGTTAAAAGGCGGCCACGGAAAATCGAAATTCAGAGGCACAGGCAATGGCGGGCAACAACTCAGAGAAATTGATCACAGTGGTGGGCGGATCGGGTTTTGTTGGTCGCCATGTTGTTCGCAGCTTGGCCAAGCGCGGCTACCGCATTCGCGTGGCTTGTCGCAGACCAGACCTGGCAGGCCATCTTGTGCCGTTGGGTGTGCCAGGTCAGATTGTGCCGGTGCAGGCCAATGTTCGCTATCCCGCCTCGCTGGCTGCGGCCTGCGCTGGGGCGTTTGCCGTGATCAATTTAACTGCGGTGTTCTCAAATGCGGGTGGCCAGACCTTTGAAGCCGTGCATGAGTTTGGCGCAACGGCAATTGCGGGTGCCGCCAAAGCGGCAAAGGCGCAACTGTTCATTCATATGTCGGGCTTAGGAACCGATAAGCCAACAACGAGTGTTTATGTGAAAAGCCGCGCCAAAGGCGAGGCTAACGCTGCTGCTGGTTTTCCGGGTGCCATCATCATGCGCCCCAGCGTGGTGTTTGGGCCAGAAGATAGGCTGTTCAATAAATTTGCAGTGATGGCGAGATTTTCTCCCGTTCTGCCTTTGATTGGCGGCGGTGAGACAAAATTCCAACCTGTGTTTGTGGGTGATGTGGCAGAAGCCATTGCCACTCTCGTTGATCGCGGCGTAGCTGATGGCAAGGTTTACGAACTGGGCGGGCCAGAGGTAATGAGCTTTAAGCAGATTTTGCAGTATGTTTTGGAAACAGTTCAGCGCAAAAGGTTGCTCCTGCCCATCCCATTTGGCGTAGCCTCACTTATGGGCATTATTGCTGGGCTTTTGCCAAATCCAGCATTGACCGCTGATCAAGTGGAATTGCTGAAATCTGATAATCTGGTTGACGCGAAAGCCCAAACAGAGGGCCGCACCCTTGCTGGTTTGGGCATTGCCGCACGCAGTGTTGAGACGATTGTGCCGAGTTATCTCTACCGTTTCCGCAAGGCCGGTCAATTCAGCTTGCCAAACGTAAAGCCTGAATAAATCAGGCCGAGCAATGCCCCACCCAGCATTACCCGGTAAATCACAAAGGGTAAGAAGCTGTGGCTGCGGATCAAGCGCATGAGAAATGCAACGGTAAGAAGACCGACAAAAAAAGTCAAAACACCGCTCAAAATCATATCTCCGCGGATGGGCTCGTGATTCTTTATGGCGTGGCCAATCTTGACGGCTGAACCTGCCAGATTGGCAGGGATGGAAATCAGAAATGAAAAGCGCGCGGCATCTGAGCGCAAAAAGCCCAAGGCGCGACCTGCTGTCATGGTGATGCCAGAGCGGCTGGTGCCGGGGTTGAGGGCCAGCATTTGCGCCAAACCATAAAGCAGGGCCGTTTTTGGAGTAATGTCAGAAACGCGGTTGCGGTTCATGCCGTAAGCATCCGCCGCATAGAGCGCCAAGCCAAACACAATGGAGTTGATGGCAATGACCAGCGGGCTGCGCAGCGCTTCGTCCCAACGGGTGACTTGCAAAATGAGGCCTAAAATCATGACAGGAATGGAGGCGATAATCACATTCAAAACCAGCTTTGACGCAGCGGTCGATTGCCGTTTGATGAGATCAAACAAGCCATAAAACATGCTCACCACATCACGCCAGAAATAGATGATGGTGGCTGAAACAGTTCCTAGATTGGTGATGGCGTCAGTGAGGACGCCTTGGTCAGGCCAACCCGTAAGCGCCGGAACCAGAATATCATGGCCGGATGATGAAATTGGCAAATATTCCGTTATACCTTGAATCAACGCCAGAACGATGATTTGCAGAAGTGACATGTTGCGGCCCCCGGTTATTCTCAAAAAAGCTAGTTCTTGCTGCTAGAGCAGTCTGGCTCTATATGCCAGAAGTTCTTTGCCTCAGTAACGGCCTGCGGCCTTAATTTTGTTTTAGATTGGTTAGCGAAACTTTATGCCGAAACTCTATCATTTTGTTCTCGACCCCTATTCGCGCCGTGTGCGCTTGAGCCTCGCTGAATATGGCGAGGCCTGCCAATTGGCTGATGAACGCGCTTGGATGCCCAGCCAGACGCTGCGAGATTTGAACCCATCGGGCATGTTGCCCGTGATGTTGGAAGATTCCGGGCTTGCCGTGGGCGGCATTGAAGCTTTGAGCGAATATCTGGAAGAAACCCGCATGGGCAAAATCAGGCTCCTGCCGGGCAATGCCCATGCCCGCGCTGAAATCCGCCGTCTTGTCGCTTGGTTTGATGTAAAATTCTACACCGAAGTTACTGAACCCTTGCTGACCGAAAAAGTGATCAAGCGCTTCATGGATTATCATGCGGGCGGCGGTGCGCCTGATATGGCCCGCGTACGCCAAGCCAAGGCGCGCATCAAGCCGCATTTGGATTATGTAGCCTATCTGGCTGAAGAACGCTCTTGGCTGGCGGGGGAAGACATCTCGCTGGCTGATCTGGCGGCTGCGGCCCATATTTCGGCCATCGATTATTTGGGCGATATTGACTGGTCGGAAAATCCGGTGGCCAAGAGTTGGTATCAGCGCATCAAATCAAGGCCGTCCTTCCGCGTGCTGCTCAATGACGCTCTGGCCGCAATGCCAGCTTCGGCCACTTACGCTGATCTTGATTTCTGAACTGACGCGGGCGGTAAAGGCCAAAGCCCTTGACTTGGGTTTTGACGATGTGCGCGTGACCAAGGCCCAATTGCCTGAGATTAAAGGCGAGGAACTTTCAGCCTTCGTGGGCGCTGGCCACCACGGCGATATGAGTTGGATGGCAGAAACTTTAGAGCGCCGTAAAAGCCCCGACGCCATGTATGCCGAAGCGAAAACCGCTATTGTGTTGGCGGTTAACTATGATCAAGGTCTTGATCACGCTGCGAGGCTCTCACAGGCATCAACAGGGGTTATTTCCACCTATGCCCTGAACCGCGATTACCACGACTTGATCAAGCAGCGCTTGAAAATTCTAGCTGGCTGGATTGCCAAGGAAACTGGCGCAGACGTAAAGGTGTTTGTGGACACGGCCCCGCTCATGGAAAAACCCTTGGCCGCGCAAGCCGGGCTAGGATGGCAAGGCAAGCACACCAATTTGGTGTCGCGTAAGCTAGGTTCCTGGTTTTTTATCGGCAGCATTTTGACGACGGCAGAATTAGAATGTGATGCGCCAGAGAGTGATCATTGTGGATCTTGCACAGCCTGCCTTCAGGCCTGCCCGACTCAGGCTTTTACCGGGCCACATCAGATTGATGCGCGGCGCTGCATTTCCTATCTGACGATTGAACACCAAGGCGAAATTCCGCAAGAGTTTCGCAAAGCCATTGGCAACCGCATCTATGGCTGTGATGATTGCTTGGCCGTTTGCCCGTGGAATAAATTTGCTGAGTCATCGCGCGAGATCAAATTGCAGGCGCGGCCCGAACTGGTGTCGCCTGCTCTGACTGATTTGCTGACGTTGGATGATGCAACATTTCGCAAAGTGTTTTCTGGCTCACCCGTGAAACGCATTGGGCGTGACCGCTTTATTCGTAACTGTTTGATCGCGGCTGGCAACAGTGGTGATCAATCGCTTGTGCCCTTGGTTTCAAGTCTGTGCGAAGACACAGCCCAAGTGGTGCGCAACACGGCCCAGTGGGCCATGCAGGAATTGACGAGGACACATCAATGAACCATCTCTTGTGTTTTGGTTTTGGCTTTTCGGCCAAAACTTTGGCGAAACAGCTTGACCCGAAGCTTTGGCGCGTGACAGGCACCAGCCGCACTGAGGAAGGGGCGAAGGCCATCACCGCGCAGGGTTTTGAAGGCGTGGTGTTTGATGAGCTGCAAAACATTCCTGAAACCGTGACCCATATTCTGGTGTCCGTGCCACCCGATAATCGGGGCGATGTGGTGCTGGCTAAATTCGGCAAGGAAATCATCGCGCGCGCCAAAAGTATTGAGTGGCTGGGTTACCTTTCTACCACCGGTGTCTATGGTGACCGGGCGGGGGCTTGGGTGGATGAAGATGCGGCACTCACTCCCAATACAGATCGTGGCCACAAACGCGTGTTGGCCGAGACGCAATGGCAAAGCATCACGCTTTTGCCGCTGCATATTTTCAGGCTGGCAGGCATTTATGGGCCGGGGCGCAATGCGCTGGAGATGGTGAAGTCGGGCCGCGCACAACGTGTGATCAAGCCGGGGCAAATTTTTAGCCGCATCCATGTGGAAGATATTGCTGGCGTGCTGCTGGCCTCCATTGCAGGGCCTGATCCACAGCGCATTTATAATCTGGCAGATGACGAGCCTTGCCCGCCGCAAGATGTGATTACCTATGCCGCAGAATTGCTGGGTGTTGCGCCACCGCCTGAGGTGGCATTTGAAGATGCAAGTTTATCGGCCATGGCAAAAAGTTTTTATGCCGATTCCAAACGCGTCTCCAATGCACGCATCAAGTCTGAGTTGGGCTACACCCTCAAATATCCCAACTACCGTGTCGGGTTGAAAGCGTTGCTCTAAAGCGTTTCGCCGTCAGCACGCTTGGCCAGATCCAAAACTGTTTCCTGCATCAGGCGCAAATGAGCCGGCGTTGAAAGCCGGTGGTCGCCGCCTTTGATGAAAGTCAGTGTGAGGTCAGGGCTTGAAAGAGCTTCAAAAGTTTTGATGGCATGGGGCGGTGGCACATCGACATCATCTGATCCCTGTAAGATGCGAATGGGGAAAGGCAGGGTGAGACCATTCCGCAACAGCAGATGTTTTTCGCCATCGGCCAGAAGTCTGACGGTGATAGGATAAGGATCACCATAGGATGACGGCCGCATATGCACACCTGTCTCGCGCAATTCACCGCGGGCGGCATCACCAAAATGATCCCACATCAAATCCTGGGTCATATCGGCAGCAGGCGCGAGCAAGACCAATCCCATGATGCGCTTAAAACCAGCAGGGTCTTCTTCGCGCAAGCGCTGCGCCAGAAGCAGCGCCAACCAGCCGCCCATCGAGGAACCCACAATAATGCGCCGCCCTTTGGTATGTTGCAAAAA
>JAGWUY010000230.1 GCA_028868255.1 Alphaproteobacteria bacterium
TGATATCCAATTGGCCAATTCCTCGTCAACCAAAGCCGCAAGACCTACTACGGCATTGCGCGTGACCACACCATTGTGGGGTACGTTATCACATGACATCACCGTGAAAGGCGGCGTGCCCGCTTTGCGCCGTGCAGAAAGGCCGGCCACGATGAAACCGAATACTGTTGTAGGCTCAGCCAGATTGGCTGCATCTTTCACAATGGCAGGGTGCGAGGGGCTGAATTTCTGGGTCGCCGGATCAATAAAATAGCCACCTTCGGTGATGGTGAGCGACACAATGCGGATGGCGGGTTCAGCCAGCCGCCTGATCATCGCAGCTTTATCAGCTGGCGGTATAAAATCAATCAATGGCGCTGTGATATGGGCGGTACTGAGGTCATTATCCTGCTCCACCACAGTGGTGAGATAATTTTGAGACTGCAAGGTTTGGCGCATTTTCTCATCGGAGGGCATGACGCCAGCGCCCACCAAGGCCCAATCATGGTTCAGGCCTTGGTTGAACAAATCATCCAGATAGACAGCCAGATGCGCGCGGTGGAAATTGCCTACGCCGAAGTGCAAAATGCCTTGGCTGAGTTGGCTGTGCCGATAGTTGGGAACGCGCAAGGATTTGCCAATGGTGGCAAGATTTGCGACTGAGAGTTTTGTGGCCATGAGATACTCGATACTATTTTGAACGGATGGCCAAACCTTGCGCATCAAATTTGTGAATGCGGGCGGGATCAGGCTTCAGTGAAATCTTGTCATTGGGCTTTCCGGAAAATTCGCCGGGTGCGCGCACCACCAGCCGCCCTGCGTCACCCGCTTCCACATGCAAGAACGAGTCAGACCCCAAATGTTCAGTCAGCAAGATTTTGCCTTGCCACTCCCCCTTGCCTGACACCACATCAATATGTTCTGGGCGAACACCAATTGTTGCTGCTTTGTGCTTTTCGGCAATGGCCCCAGTGATGAAGTTCATCTTGGGCGAGCCAATAAAACCAGCAACAAAGAGTGTGTCGGGCTTGTTGTAAAGATCGAGTGGTGAACCCACTTGCTGGATGTTGCCACGGTCAAGAACCACGATACGGTCTGCCATTGTCATGGCCTCTACCTGGTCATGGGTCACGTAGACCATGGTGGCTTTCATGTCTTGGTGCATTTGCATGATTTCGACGCGCATGTTC
This sequence comes from Alphaproteobacteria bacterium, assembly GCA_028868255.1. Lineage (GTDB taxonomy): Bacteria > Pseudomonadota > Alphaproteobacteria > Rhizobiales > Aestuariivirgaceae > Aestuariivirga. Next base: position 1,170 of record JAGWUY010000230.1, read on the forward strand.
ACGCGCAAGGCGGCATCTAGGTTTGACAGCGGTTCATCAAACAAAAAGGCCTTGGGTTGGCGCACGATAGCACGGCCGATGGCCACGCGCTGGCGCTGGCCACCGGAGAGTTGACCAGGCTTGCGGTCGAGATATTGCGTCAAGTTCAGCTTGGCGGCCGCACCTTCCACTTTCGCCTTGATCTGATCTTCGGGCATTTTTGCCATCATCAGAGGAAAAGCGATGTTCTTGCGCACGCTCATATGCGGGTAGAGCGCGTAAGACTGGAACACCATGGAAAGCTCGCGGCCAGCCGGCGCCACTTCCGTCACATCGCGGCCATCGATCTTGATAACACCGGACGTCATATCTTCAAGACCTGCAATCAAGCGCAGCAGGGTGGATTTGCCGCAGCCCGAAGGACCAACGAAAACGATGAACTCGCCATCACGGATTTCAAGATCGGCACCGGGAATAATGACCGCGTCACCAAATACCTTGCGGACGTTTTCGAGTTTAATGACAGCCATGTTATTTCACCGCTCCGAATGTAAGACCGCGTACAAGTTGTTTTTGTGAGAACCAGCCCACCACCAAAATCGGTGCAATGGCCATGATGGATGCCGCTGAAAGCTTGGCCCAGAATTGCCCTTCAGGGCTGGAATATTCTGAAATAAAGAAGCTCAACGGGGCTGCAAATTTATTGGTCAAGTTCAAAGACCAGAAAGCTTCATTCCAAGACAGGATGAGATTGAGCAGACATGTCGAGGCAATGCCGGGCAACGCCATTGGTGTTAACACCCGGTACAGCTCATTCCACAGCGATGCGCCATCCATGCGAGCGGCTTCAAGAATACCTACTGGGATTTCCTTGAAATAGGTGAAAAGCATCCAGATGATGATGGGCAGGTTGAGCAGTGTCATCAATGGCACCATGCCCCAGAAGCTGTCCATTAACGTAAAATGACTTAAATTTATCCAACCCCAATCCTTGAAGATCAGGCCATTACGATTAAAGATGAGATAGATAGGGATCAAAGCACCCGCGGGTGGCATCATTTTGGTCGAGAGCATCCACAGCAACGTGCCGGAGGTGTTCTGGTTCCAAGCCCAGAGCGATGCAGGTACGACAAAAATCAATAATAAAGCCAAGCCTACGAAGAAATTCACAGGTTTCCAATCTGTGAAGTAAAGCCCCAAGAAGCAAATGACCAAGGCGCCAAATATCATCGTCAGCCAGGTCTTTGCGTTAGTGGGTTTGCGGGGCTCTGGGTTTGGCGCAAAAGCCATGGACCACGCTGCAGGAATAGCGAAGACCAGACCCAGAAGCGTCGAAAGAACTACTATTACGGTGGTATTGAAAATATACCGGATATAGTCGGAACGCTCTTGTACAATTGCAAAATTTTCCAATGTCCACGGCGTGGACAGCCAATTTTGCGGCAAGGAATAAGCATCCGATTCCGTTTTGAAAGCGGCCACAGCCGTCCAGAAGATCGGGAAGAACATGATGATGCCAATGGCCCATGCCACGATCGTGAGAAATATGGTCTTGTTTCGTGATTGCTTGATTGCCATGAGATCAGGCCTCCAAATTCTTGCCAACCATCCGAACAAGGAAGGCGGAAACAATGTTTGCTAGAACGACGGCGATCAACCCACCAGCCGCAGCCATGCCAACGTCGGTGGCATCATTCAATTGTGAGAAGACGAGGTAGGTCAGATTGCCTGCAAAGCCGCCCACGCTGGTTACTTTGATTTCCGCAAATATGTTCAAAAGGAAAATCGTTTCAATCAAGATCACCACGGTGATGGGGCGCGCCAAATGGGGCAGCAAAATGTAGCGAAAATAATTCAGTGTGCTGGTTCCATCCATTGCGGCAGCATCCTTTTGCTCTTCATCGAGTGATTGCAAGGCTGTGAGCAAAATCAACGCCGCATAGGGCAACCATTGCCACGAGACGACCATGCCCACCGAGAACAGCGGAAATTTACCAAACCAGTCTATCGGCTGGTGCGAGCCAAAAAAGCGCTGGATGCCCGCGAACAGACCAAAGACAGGATGCATGATCAGATTCTTCCACACCAATGCGGAAACCGTGGGCATGATGAAGAAGGGTGCTATCACCAGCAATCGCACGATGCCACGGCCCCAAAACTTTTGGTCGAGCAGCAAGGCCAACAATACGCCGCCCACAACTGTGGTGACGATGGTGCCTGCAACCAACAAGATGGTGTTCAACAAGTCTTTCCAAAAATACGGATCTTTGAAGAAGTAGTAAAAATTAGAAAATCCAGCCCAGCCGGTGTTTTCTGGATCTTGTAAATTGTAACGCAGAAACGCGAAATAAATGGTCAGCGCCAAAGGCACAAACGACCATGCCGCCAAAACCGCGACGGACGGTAATAGCGCCCATTTGCCAAGAACCAGTGCTTGTTTTGTGGCCATGTTCTTCCCCTGAGACAGAACTTTTTGTCTCTGCGTTGCCTCTGAGTTGTCCGCGCTGTTTTTCTTCGTGTTATGAGTGGCCCACCCTAGCAAGACAAGAATCCGGCAAAGCTTCGCCGTGACAGACTTACGCCTGGCCAGATCTATGTCTCCACGGGAGTGATGTAAAAAATAAGAGTACGGGCGGTCAATTCAATGACCGCCCGCATTTGATTACTTGATGTAACCAGCCTTGGTCATGGCATCTGTTGTATAGGTCTGGGCTTGAGCGAGCGCATCATCTGCACTCATCTGACCAGCCAGAGCCGCCGAGAACAATTCACCGACCTTGGTGGCAATACCAGCAAACTCAGGAATGGCTACAAACTGAACGCCAATATAAGGCACTGGCTTTACAGTTGGGTGTGTAGGATCAGCGGCATTCATCGAGTCCAGTGTCATCTTAGCAAATGGCACTTCTTGGTACTTCGGATTTGCATAAAGCGAGGTGCGTGTGCCGGGAGGAACAGCTGCCCAACCTTCTTTGGCGGCAACCAGCTCACCATAATG
>JAGWUY010000231.1 GCA_028868255.1 Alphaproteobacteria bacterium
TGAATGCCTGTTTGCACAAACATGCCAAGTTTGAAGACTCTGGGATGAAAATCAATGAAAGCCAGCTTGGCCAAAACCGCGCGGGCATTGGGGCCTTCAACGGCAATGCGGGTGCGGCTGGAGGAGAGTTCGGTCACGTAGGTCCCATTTCTTCCGTCATTCCCGCGCAGGCGGGAATCCAACTCAGACGCCCCGCTTTGCGATGGATTCCCGCCTGCGCGGGAATGACGATCAGTGACGACCCAAATCTGCGTTGGGCTGATGCGCAACAGATTGTCCTGCGCTTTGCCTACGACACCTGGAATTTTGCCCAAGGCTTTTTTCAAATCTTTCTCGCTGCCGGAAATTTGCGCCAACGCAAAATCCGGGCTTTCAGAAATGGTAACCCCTGTGCCGCGATAGGGCGTGGCCGATTGCAGGGCGGAATGGCGCTCAAGCATGAAGTCGGGTTCCTTCCACATCCACAAAGTGCGGTGAAACAATGCGCGCCTTCACGGTTTCATTCTTCAAGGGGAAGGCGCAAATAATGTCTTCGCCCTGATGTTTCAGGCCGCCATCATAGAGCGCCAGCGCGATATATTTCTTGAGTTCAGTTGACCATGTAACGGAGGTAATGTAGCCGCGGCCATGGCCTTTGATCTCATCACTGGCAGCAAATAGAATGGCACCGCCACGCAGCTTCTTGTCCTCTTCCATGCATTCCAATCCAACAAGGCTCCAGCGATCTGGCGCTTGGCAATCCTCGCGGAAGCGCAGGGCCTTGCCCACATAATCCTTTTCCTTGCCGGCCATTTTGCCAAGGCCCAAATCGTCCAGGGTGTTGCGGTGATCAAGGTCAGCACCGGCCACATGGCCCTTTTCAATGCGCAGTGAGGCCAGTGCTTCAAGGCCGTAAGGCTTGATGCCCAAAGGTTCTGCCGCCATCATCATATGCTGCCAAAGGGCCGTCACATAATCGGCCGCGCAATGCACTTCATAGGCCAACTCGCCCGAAAAGGAGAGGCGCAGGATTCGCACCTGCACACCATCATAGGTGATGTCTTTCACACCCATATATGGAAGGCCCTCATTGGAAAGATCAACATCGGGCAAAGCCAGTTGCAGAGCCTTGCGCGCATTGGGACCAGACACCGCCATGCCGCCCCACTCATCAGTAAGTGAGGTGACTTGCACATCAAGATCCGTCCAATGCACTTGCAGCAAGAATTCCAACCAGCTCATCACTTCGCCCGCTTGGGCGGTGGTGGTGGTCATGTAGAATTGTGTATCTGAGATGCGTGTGGTGGTGCCATCATCCAGCACTACGCCATCATCATTCAGCATCACACCATAGCGAGCACGGCCCACGGGCAATTTGGCAAAGCCATTCACGTAAACACGGTTCAAAAACTCTGCCGCGTCTTTGCCTTGCACATCAATCTTGCCTAGCGTTGAAACATCAGAGATGCCCACATTCTGGCGCACCAGTTCCATTTCTTTGATATAGGCCTCTTCCGGCGTCTTGCCCGCCCAATCATAGAACCAGGCGCGCATCCATAAGCCAGCCTCTATAAAGGTGGCGCCGTTTTTCACATGCCAATCATGCAGCGGTGAAAGGCGCTTGGGGCGGAAGTGGCTGGCCACAGTGCGCGCCGCAATGGCCCCCACAGTGAAGGGCGCATAGGGCGGGCGAAAGGTGGTTGTGCCCGCCTCGCTCATCGGCAGGCTGCGCAGATCAGCCATTATCGCCAGCGCATTGATGTTGGAGGTTTTGCCCTGATCCGTGCCCATGCCCAGCGTGGTGTAGCGCTTCAAATGCTCCACACTCACATAGCCTTCTTGATGCGCGGTCTTGATGTCTTTCACCGTCACGTCATTTTGGAAATCAACAAAGGCAAATTTTTCCAATTCTTTTTCGGCGGCGTTCCACACAGCTTGAATGGTATATTTGCGGTCTTCGCGGGTGGCGGGAAGATCAATCGGTTTAAGCTTCTTGTTGTCGCTCGAGCTTTGGCGTGCAGCGTGTTCACCTTCTGCAATTGCGGCCAAAAGGCCAAATGTGCCATTCACCGCTCCGGCCCCAAATTGGCCAGGCGCAAAACCGCCGGGCACAAAGGCCGCAATATCAGCCCGGTAAACAGGTTTGAAAGTGCCATGTGAGGTGAGATGTACTGCAGGGCTCCATCCGCCAGACATGCCCAGCACATCACACTCAATCGTCACGGCATGGCGGCCCGAAAGGCGCACCGCTTTCACCTGCTTTTCGCCAATCACATCGGCAATGCCGCAGCCCGGAAAAATGGCAATGCCCAATTGCGCTGCCCTGGCCAAAAGATCGCCGCTCAATGTGCTGCGATGTTCAGCCACTGTCACCGCCACATTGCTTTCGGCAAGATCGAAGGCCGTGGCATAGGCGCTGTCATTGTTGGTCACGATAACGGCACGTTGTTTGGGCGCCACGCTGAAGCGATTGAGCAATGCGCGCAAGGCAGATGACAGCATCACACCAGGGCGATCATTGTTGGGGAACACCAATGGACGCTCAATGGCACCTGTGGCCATGATAATGTTTTGCGCGCGCAACTGTTCGGTGATCATCAAGGCGGGATGATTTTCAGGGCGGTGGCTGAGAATGGCCAGATTGCCATCATAGAGCCCTTGCACAGTTGTACGCTTCAACAAACGCACATCTGGCATAGCTGCAAGTTCGGCCAGTTGTTCGGCGCGCCAGCGTTCATGTTCGGCATCACCGGAAGACAGCAAGCTGCCACCAAATTCAAAATCCTGTTCCGCCAGCACCACACGCTTTCCGGCGCGTCCGGCGGTTATGGCAGCAGCAAGGCCCGCTGGGCCAGAACCCACCACCAGCACATCGCAGAACATATAACGCATTTCATAACGCGCCGTATCCACATCAGGCGTTGCCGCGCCTAAGCCAGCGGCTTTGCGGATTATCGGCTCATACATCATCCAGGATTTTTTGAGCGGCCCCATGAAGGTTTTATAATAAAAGCCAGCCCCAAAAATGGGTGCAAAGCGCTGGTTCACTGCCATCATGTCAAAGCTGAGTGATGGCCAGGCATTTTGCGATTTCGCAATGATGCCCTTTTGCAATTCGGTGGTGGTACTGATGGCATTGGGTTCTGTTCGGCCCTTGGTGCCAAGGGTGAACAGCGCATTTGGCTCTTCAACCCCTGCCCCCACAAGCCCACGCGGCCTGTGATATTTAAAGCTGCGGCCTAGCAAAATGCGTCCATTGGCCAAAAGGGCCGAGGCCAACGTATCGCCCGCAAAGCCCGTCACCGTCTTGCCATCAAAGGTAAAAGTGATGGGGCGGTTGCGGTCAATGCGCGATGGCATATCGATGCGGTGAAAAGCGGTCATTTTACACCCCCACCTTGCTGCTGCGCAGCTTTCCTTCCCCGCGATGGGGAGGGACTGAAGGGCACCTCGTCCTTAGTCCCTCCCGCTTGGCGTGCGGTCTTGCTGATCATTTCTTCCTTGGTCCCTCCCGCTTGACGGGAGGGAAAGCTGCGCAGCAGCAGGGTGGGTTCGCTCATGATTCGCCCGCCAGCACTTCGTTCTTTGCCGTGTCCCGCATCAGTTTAAACCACTGGCGGCAACCATAAACATGTTGCCAATATTCAGTGTGAGGCCCCTTCGGATTATCAAACACAAATTTATAGTCATGCCATTGCTTCAAATCGCCCGTGCCATGGGCCGGGCGTTGGTTGGTGGCATCGCCGCCATAGCGAAATTCGCTGACATCACGTTCACCACACTGTGGGCAAGGAATTTTCATTGCTTATACGTCCAGTTGCCAATGCCAAATTCATCCAGCTCTTTGCCTTTTTCAAAGCGGTCGAGTGCGAAGCAGGCATTGAGTTCATGTTCGCGGTCATGGGCGATGGTGTGGGCAAAGGTGGTGCCCGAAGCAGGCGTGGCCTTAAAGCCCTGATAGCACCAGCCGCCATTCAGATAGAGGCCATCAATATCCGTGCGGCAGATGAATGGCGAACCATCCGGCGTCATATCCTGAATGCCGCCCCAGTGGCGCAACAGGCGCAGGCGCGACATGAAGGGAAGCAGCGTGGTCGCACATTCCATCACGGTTTGAATGCGGTGAAACTGGCCGCGCTGCGTATAGGTGTTGAAGCCATC
>JAGWUY010000232.1 GCA_028868255.1 Alphaproteobacteria bacterium
CGCGAGCTTGCGCTTCTGTCAGGCCTACCACGCCCAATTCTGGCTGGCTGAATACGGCTGTTGGTACAAGTTCATGGTTGACGATGATGCTCTTGCCGCCAAACACGTTGTCTGCGAAAGCATGGCCCTCACGAATGGCCACTGGGGTGAGGTTGACGCGGTTGGTCACATCGCCCACGGCGTAAATGTTTTCGACAGCCGTTTGTGAAAATTCGTTTACGGCTATAGCCCCATGCGGCGTGCCATGCAGGCCCACATTTTCCAAGCCCAAACCATGGGTATTGGGCATGCGGCCCGTGGCAAACATGATGTGGCCTGCGCCTATCTTGTCACCATTTTCAAGGGTGATGCGCACGCCATCCCCCGAACGTTCAATCGATGTCACGTCAGACTTGACGCGAATGTCGATGCCCTTCTTTTTCATTTCTGCAGCCAGGTGGTTGCGAATGTCTTCGTCAAAGCCGCGGAGAATTTGCTCGCCGCGATAGAGCAAAATGGTTTCAACGCCGAGCCCTGCAAAAATGCCCGCAAACTCCACCGCAATATAACCACCGCCCACAATCACGATGCGGCGCGGCAGATAATCCAGATCAAAGGCTTCATTCGAGGTGATGGCTAATTCATGGCCCGGCAAATGGTGAGGAACGAAAGGCGCTGCCCCAGTGGCGACCAGGATATATTTAGCTGTCACGGCGCGGCCTGATGCGAGTTGAACCGTGTGCTTGTCCTTGATTGTGGCGCGTTCGAGAATAAGTTCCGCACCGGCGGCCTCTAAGTTGCGGATATAGGCTTTGTTCAATCGGTCGATTTCTTTGTTCTTATTTTCGATCAACGCTCCCCAATCGAAAGACACTTTTTCGGTGGTCCAACCAAAGCCTATCGCATCCTCAAATTCTTCAGCAAAGCGTGAGGCGTAAACCAACAATTTCTTGGGCACGCAGCCGCGGATCACGCAGGTGCCGCCGACACGATATTCCTCCGCGACGGCCACTTTGGCCCCATATTTTGCAGCGATACGGCCCGCGCGAACCCCGCCCGAACCCGCACCGATCACAAAGAGATCAAAGTCAAAATTGTTCACGCGCGTGTCAACTCCACCACACCTTTGTCTGTGCCCATAATCACAATGCCGCAAATGCCAATGAAAAGGCCTGTTTCGATTACACCTGGTGTGTTGTTCAAAATCCCGTCCAGTTGTTCAGGTTGATCAATCTTGTCGAGCATCAGATCGATGATCGGATTGCCGCTCTCGGTAACAAAGGGTGTACCTTCTTTGGTGGTACGCAGCCGCATTTTCTTGTCTTTGTAGCCAAGATGCACGAGTGCGCGCTCAATTTTCCATGCGGTTGCGTTCACACCAAACTTTGACACCTCAATCGGTAGCGGGAATGCGCCCAGCGTTTCGACCTGCTTCGACGCATCGCAGATGGTGATCATGAATTTGGACGAGGATGCCACCAGCTTTTCACGGTGTAGCGCGCCGCCGCCGCCCTTGATCAGGCGGAACTTGCCGTCAAATTCATCGCAGCCATCAATGGTAGCATCCAGAAACGGCGCTTCCTCGATGGTGACAAGGTTGAGGCCCAGTTTTTGAGCCAATGCATAAGTTGCTTGAGATGTGGGAACAAATTTTGTGTCCAACTTTTCGCGTTTCACTTTTGCAGCGGCGGCTTCAATAAAATAATTGGCGGTTGATCCTGTGCCCAGCCCGATGCTGCGACCAGCCTCAACCAGCTTCAATGCAAACTCTGCTGCGGCCCTTTTTTGTGTGTCAGCGCTCATGAACCTAATCCACCCATCAACATATATTTCATTTCAATATACTCTTCCATGCCGTGGCTTGAGCCTTCGCGGCCAATGCCCGATTCTTTCATACCACCAAAGGGAACTTCCGCAGTTGAGATAATGCCTTCATTGATGCCAACCATGCCATATTCTAGGCCTTCGCTCACACGCCACACGCGGCCAATATCACGGGTATAAAAATAGCAAGCCAGGCCGAACTCGGTATCATTGGCCATGCGGATGGCTTCTTCCTCTGTTTTGAAACTGAAGAGTGGGGCCACAGGGCCGAATGTTTCCTCACGCGCCACGGCCATCTCGGTGGTGACACCGGTGATGATTGTGGGTTCAAAGAAATTGCCGCCCATTGATTTGCCACCGAGAACAACTTTGCCGCCCTTGGCTTTGGCGTCAGCAATGTGTTCTTCAACCTTTTTAACAGCAGCCGCATTGATCAGCGGGCCAGTGGTGACACCATCGCCCACGCCATTGCCGACCTTCAATTTGGAGACAGCGACGGCAAGCTTTTCGGCAAATTTATCGTAGACCCCTTCCTGCACCAGAATGCGGTTGGCGCAGACGCAGGTTTGGCCGTTGTTGCGATATTTAGACACCATGGCGCCCTGAACCGCTGCGTCGAGATCGGCATCATCAAAAACAATGAAAGGGGCATTGCCGCCCAGTTCAAGGCCCACGCGCTTCACCGTATTGGCGCATTGAGCCATCAGCAATTTGCCGATTTCAGTCGAGCCTGTGAAGGTCACAGCCTTGACAATGGGGTTCGAGGTCATCTCGCCACCGATTTCGGAAGCCTTGCCGGTGATCACTGAAAACACGCCAGCGGGCATTCCTGCGCGTTCGGCCAGCTCAGCCAAGGCCAACGCAGAATAAGGTGTTTCGGCAGCAGGCTTGCACACAAAGGTGCAGCCAACTGCGAGTGCTGGGCCAGCCTTGCGGGTGATCATGGCATTGGGGAAATTCCATGGTGTGATAGCGGCAACAACACCAATGGGCTGTTTTACCACCACCACGCGGGCATTTGGCCAAGGGGATGGAATGGTTTCACCATAAACGCGCTTGGCTTCTTCGGCAAAAAACTCAATGAAAGATGCGCCATAAGCCACTTCGCCTCGCGACTCTGCCAAAGGCTTGCCCTGTTCGGCAGTCATAATTTGTGCCAGGTCTTCCTGATTTTCCATCATCAGATTGAACCATTTGCGCAGAATGATTGAGCGCTCTTTGGCGGTTTTCTTGGCCCATGGTTTTTGTGCGCGGTGGGCGGCCTCAATGGCGGAAGCTGCCTCAGCCCTGCCTAATTTTGGCACGGTGCCAATTACTGCTTCATCCACTGGATTGGTGACATTGATTGTGGCAGAACCCGACACCCATTTGCCGTCAATATAGCAGTGTTCCTTGAGAAGGCTTTTATCCTTCAAGATGTCGCGCAGGACTGTCTTTTTGCCAATATCCATTATTTTACCTCAAATGGTGGAATTTGGGCGGGCTTTAGCATAGAGCTTGGCCACATTCAAACCGACCACACTTATGGATTCGCCATGCCAGTAGAAGCACTGATTTTTGACCTTGATGGAACCTTAGTGGATACCGCCCCAGACCTTATTCAGGCCACCAACCACGTGCTGCATTCAATTGGCCGCCGCCCGGTGAGCTATGAAGAGTTTCGTGGCTTTGTGGGTCAAGGCGCGATGAATTTGATCGAGCGCGGAACTTTGGCCACGGGCGGGGCCGTTGACCCCAAAACATTGAAACGGCTTCACGGTGAATTTCTGGACTATTACGGCCGGAATATATCGATTCATTCCAAGGTCTTCGATGGTATTCCTGCTTTACTGGATGAAGCACAATCGCGCGGGCTTAAATTTGGCGTCTGCACCAACAAGGTGGAGGGATTGTCGCACAAGCTGTTGCGCGAGATTGGTCTTTCCAAATGGTTTGAAGTGGTGGTGGGCGGCGACACATTGCCAATCATGAAGCCAAACCCTGCCCCCTACCGCGAGGTCGCCAAGCGCTTAGGTGTGGATGCGGCGCGCACCATCATGTTTGGCGACAGTGAAACCGACATTCGCACCGCGCAAAATACGGGTGTTCCCGTAATCGCGGTGAGCTTTGGTTATACGGCACAGCCGGTTCAAACATTTGACCCCACGCATGTGATCGACCACTATGATGAGGCATGGGGAATTGTGCAGCGTTATCTTTGACGCAGGGCGGGAATAGCCAAGCGGCAGATTGTTGTTTTGATGCGGGCCAAGTGTGGCCGGGCTTTGCTGTGATTGTTTTGAGCAGCATCTTTTTTACTTCAACTGCTAACAAAACGTCTTGGCTCGCG
>JAGWUY010000233.1 GCA_028868255.1 Alphaproteobacteria bacterium
ACAGGCCAAAGAAACGGTAAGTCAAAACCGTGTACAGGTGATTTCGGCGGTGCGCAGCGTCCGTGAAAATGTTGCCAATGCATGGAATGGCATTTCAGCGACTGGACAAAACCTTTCAGCAGCGCGAGCTCAGGTTTCGGCCTCACGCCTTGCGCTAGACGGTGTGCGCCAAGAATATCAAGTAGGTTCACGCTCCACCATTGATGTTCTCAATGCCGAACAAGCGCTTGTTGGTGCTGAAATTTCGCAAGTTGTGGCACAACATGATCAGCTTATTTCGTCCTATCAGTTGCTGGCGGCTATGGGCCGCTTGACTGGGCGGAACATGGGCGTGAATGGCATTTATGATGTTAAAGAGCATTATAATGATGTGCGTAACAAGTGGATTGGCCTTGACGCTGAAAGTGGTCGGCCGCACTAAGTTATCTATACTTTTCGGCGCTTGTGACGTAGACTCGCGCGGCAGCGAAAAGTTTTGTAGCGTTGTGATGGGGCCATTTGTTCGTGACTGTTGAACCTCGGGTAGAAGATCTGCTTGCGTCGATCCGGAAGGCCATTGATGATGACCTGAGCGGCGTTGCGCCTTCTTCTTCATCCAAAACCTCTGTTAACGCGCAAGGCACGCTGATGCGGGGTGCTTTACGTGAAATGCGGGTGAACTATGATTCTTCCCCTGCTGGTCGCCAGCAAGCTGATGGTGAAATAGCTCAGTTGCGCGAACGCATTGGCCGAAGCCGCACCGAATCCGCCTTTGAATTGCGCCCACCTGCGCCAAAGCCTCATGTGCCGCGTGCCTCAATTGAGGTTGATGCCAAGCGCGCCAATATAGGGCGCATATTGACGGGAGACACCAAAGCCAGCGCACCAGCCCAGCGGCCTGCACCCATTTTGCGTCCAAGTTATGTTGAAGATTTGCCGCTGCCTGTGGCTGAATATGCTGCGTCGCCCGAATATGTACCTGATTATGCGCCAGCCTATGAAGAGCCACATTGGGAAGAAGCGCCACCTGCTGTTGCGCCCGAATATTATCAACCCGCATATGCGCCACCCCCACCGCAAAATGCTTTGGTTTCACCCAGCACAGCTTATGCGGCGCAGAATTCATTCCAACAGTTGACAGATGCCATCATGTCGCGTGCTGCGGGAGAACGTGGCCTTGAGGGCATGACTCAGGATTTGCTGCGCGGCATGCTGAAGCAATGGCTGGATGATCATTTGCCGCAAATGGTGGAAAAACTGGTGCGTGAAGAAATTGAACGCGTGGCCCGCCGCGGGCGCTGATCGCTGAAGGTTGCGATTTTGACTGAGTTGGTGTTTAAGCCGTGCAACTCCAGCTCAATCAAAGAACCCTTCCCATGACTCTCGACACCAAATTCAATCCCGCCGAAATGGAAGCCCGCCTCTATGAGGCATGGGAAAGTGGTGGCTATTTCAAGCCGGGCCGCAAGCCGGATGCGCAGCCTTTCACCATCGTCATTCCGCCGCCCAACGTCACAGGCTCGCTCCATATGGGCCATGCGCTGAACAACACGATTCAAGATGTGTTATGCCGCTTTGAGCGCATGCGCGGGCGCGATGTGTTGTGGCAGCCGGGCACCGACCACGCAGGCATTGCCACGCAAATGGTGGTGGAGCGTTTGCTGGCCAAGGAGGGCAAGAACCGCCGCGAGATGGGGCGTGAGGCTTTTTTGGAGCGCGTGTGGCAGTGGAAAGAAGAATCAGGCGGCATCATCACCCAGCAGCTGCGCCGTCTCGGTGCATCCTGTGACTGGAGCCGTGAACGCTTCACCATGGATGAGGGCCTTTCCCGTGCGGTGCGCAAAGTGTTTGTGCAGCTTTATAATGAAAAGCTGATCTATAAAGATGTGCGCCTGGTGAATTGGGATCCAGTGTTTGAAACTGCGATCAGCGATCTGGAAGTTGAAACGCGCGAAACCAAAGGGGCCATGTGGTCGTTTGCCTATCCGCTGGTGGATGGGCCGGTGGACGGCATTTCTGAAATTGTGATCTCGACAACGCGCCCTGAAACCATGCTGGGCGATGGCGCGGTGGCTGTGCATCCTTCTGATGGGCGCTACAAGAATTTGATTGGCAAGCTGGTGCGCCTGCCGATTGCGGAAAGGCATATCCCGATCATCGCTGATGAATACCCCGATCCAGAATTTGGCACAGGTGCGGTGAAAATCACCGGTGCGCATGATGAAAACGATTTCCATGTGGCCAAGCGCAACAACATTCCGCTGATCGTGTTGATGGATAAAAAAGCGCGGATGATTTCCACGCCCGAAAACCATGTGCCAGAACGCTATCATGGTGTGGACCGTTACAAGGCGCGTGAGATGGTGCTGGCTGAAATCGAAGAGCTTGGTTTCTATCGCGGCAAGGAAGAGAAGATGATCGCCCAGCCCTTTGGTGATCGTTCTGGCGTGGTGATTGAGCCGATGCTGACTGAGCAATGGTATGTCAATGCGGGTGAGTTGGCCAAGCCTGCCATCGCCGCCGTTGAAAAGGGCGACACCAAATTTGTGCCTGGCAATTGGGACAAGACCTACTTCGAATGGATGAACAATATTCAGCCTTGGTGCATCTCGCGCCAACTGTGGTGGGGCCATCAAATTCCGGCGTGGTATGGGCCTGACAATTCTGTATTCGTGGCTGAGACGGAAGCCGAGGCGCACAAGTTGGCCTTCCACAAGTTTGGTGAAAATGTTGAACTGACGCGCGATGAGGACGTGCTCGACACATGGTTCTCATCAGCGCTGTGGCCGTTCTCCACTTTGGGCTGGCCGGATGAAACGCCGGAACTGAAGCGCCATTACAAAACCGATGTGCTGGTGACGGGCTTTGACATCATTTTCTTCTGGGTGGCCCGCATGATGATGATGGGCCTGCACTTCATGAAGGACGTGCCGTTCCACACGGTTTATATTCATGCCTTGGTGCGCGATGAGAAGGGCGCCAAAATGTCCAAGTCCAAGGGCAATGTGATTGACCCGTTGGAGCTGATTGACGAATATGGCGCTGATGCGCTGCGCTTCACGCTGGCGGCCATGGCGGCGCAGGGACGCGACATCAAGCTCGCCAAATCCCGCGTGGAAGGGTATCGCAACTTTGCCACCAAGCTCTGGAATGCCGCGCGCTTTGCTGAGATGAATGGCGTTGTCAGGGACGAGAATTTTGATCCTGTGGCAGCGCGTGTGACTGTGAACCGTTGGATTGCGGGTGAGGCCGCGCGTTGCCGCGACGCTGTGACCAAAGCCATCGAAGAGCACAAATATAATGAGGCGGCGGGCGCGCTTTATCAATTCGCATGGAATGTTTATTGCGATTGGTACGTGGAATTGATCAAGCCGATTTTGACGGGCACCGACGAGGTGGCCAAAGCCGAAACCCGCGCCTGTGCGGCCTGGGCATTCGAACAGATCCTGCTGCTGATGCACCCCTTTATGCCTTACATCACGGAAGAGCTATGGGGCAAAACCGCAGTGCGCCAACAGATGCTGATTGATGCTGCTTGGCCGTCTTACGTGGGCCTGGGCGATGCGCAAGCTGATTCAGAAATGAATTGGGTGATCCGCCTGATTTCGGAAGTGCGCTCGGTGCGTGCGGAAATGAATGTGAATGCGGGGGCCAAGATTCCGTGCGTGATCGTGGGTGCAGGGCAGGACGCCCGCATGCGCGCTGCCAATTGGGAAGCGGAAATCATGCGACTGGCGCGTCTGTCATCACTCACATTTGAGGATGCTGTGCCTGCAGCTTCGGCGCAGATCGCGCTTGATGAAGCCACCGTGGCCTTGCCGCTGGAGGGCATGATTGACTTTGCAGCAGAGCGTGCGCGCTTGGGCAAAGAGCTCGAAAAAATCGCCAAGGATATGGCGGGCATTGACGGCCGCCTGAACAACCCCGGTTTCGTCGCCAAAGCGCCACCTGAAGTGCTGGTGGAAAGCCGCGAGATGAAGGCGCAGCTGGAAGAGAAGAAGGCGAAGGTGCAAGAGGCGTTGAAGAGGTTGGGGTGATTGGACATGCAGTCCATGAGAAAAATCGTTGTGAGCGTTCTCCAATTTTGTTTTCTCGGTGCAATTATCATCGCG
>JAGWUY010000234.1 GCA_028868255.1 Alphaproteobacteria bacterium
CGTGGTCGCATTTTGATTGTAGAGGATGAAGATTCTGTGCGCGCCTTCGCCGTGCGAGCATTGACCTCACGCGGCTACACTGTGCTGGAGGCAGACAGCGGTGAAATTGGCCTTGAGGTTCTGGATGGGGACAAGGATGGATTCGAATTGATCCTCTCTGACGTGGTTATGCCTGAAATGGATGGGCCAACCATGTTGAAGGAAATTCGAAAACGCGGCATTCAGACTAAAGTGATCTTCATGTCCGGGTATGCCGAGGATGCATTTGAGAAAAATCTTGAAGGCGCCTCGGATTTTGCGTTCTTGCAAAAACCGTTTTCACTTAAACAACTGGTGGAAAAGGTCAAAGAGATTATGGCCTAATTTGGCTGCTTGATTCTCTTTGTTATTGGATGCGTCGACGATGTGTGACGTTTGTTTTGTCACAGTAGGATCGCACTCGGATTTTCCCACACATAGACATATTGATCGCGGAAGTAAAAAAACTATTACTTTCAGTTATTTGCAGAATTTACGTAATATTTGACATTAGCCGCACCCCAATTTAAATGCTATTTAAGATTGTAACATTAAAAAGTTGCAATTTTTGTTAGCTTTGTGTTAGCAAATCACTTATAGATTGTAACTGTATTGTTATTACATCTTTAAGGCGAGATTTGGGCATGACCATCGGGCGGTTAACACATCAGTTGTTGTCGAGTACAGTTGCTTACGGCCATGGCCATGTCATGGGGCCAGATGGAGGTGGTGGAGCTGTTCCGCCGCGCAAGTCTAAAAAGGCGTCGAAGTATTTAGCGTTGGAACCGCGCATGATGTTTGACGCTGCTTTGGCAGCAACTTACGATCAAGCGATCCGAGTGAATGATCTGAGTACTGAGCAGCTTGATCAGCCTGCAACCCTTGATAGTCAGGCGTTGATTGATGCCTTATCGCCAGAAGATCGTGGGTTGGTTGAGCATCAATCACTTTCTGGCCCTCACCAAACGGCACCCGAGCGCGCTGCATTGCCAACGCCTGCTACTGTGCAGGTTTATGTGATAGACAGTGCTGTTGCTGATGTCGCAGCGATCATCAATTCTATCCCACCCGGAGCAGACATTTTGCAATTGCGGGCGGGCCAAGATGGGTTGGACCAAATCGCGCAATATCTTGCCGGACGTCAAGATGTGACTGCCATCCATATCATCAGCCATGGTGCCACGGGTGAGTTGGAATTGGCTGGTCAGTTGGTGGATGAAGCGGCTTTGGCCATTCACGCAGACGATCTGGCTGTAATAAAATCAGCGCTGACCACAGGCGGTGACATTTTTCTTTATGGTTGCGATGTGGGGCAGGGCAGCGCGGGTGCAGCGTTCATCAACGCGCTCAGTGTTGCCACGGGGGCCGATGTGGCGGCCTCAGTTGACGATACGGGTGCTGCCGTACTGGGGGGCAACTGGGTACTTGAGTCGCAGGTTGGTGCGATTGAATCACTCTCTATGTCTGCTGTTGATTGGCTCTACACTCTCGGAATAAACAATACCGGAAACTGGACTGTTGCAGGCACAACCGCCACCAACACTGTTTCTGGTATAACGACAACGATTACATTTGCGCCAACGGCTGGCGGTGCAGTGACTGTCAACGCAACGCCACAAACTTTCAACCCAACGGCCGGGTTTTTCGTAAACGGGGCTGACAGCGACCCGTCGCTGGGCTTTGTCTTTACATGGGATACCACCCCAGAGGCCCCAACTGGCGTGCCCCCGCAACCTGATGCCGCAGCAGACGACGCGCCGATGACGGTGACCATTACGTTCTCTAGCCCAGTCACTGACCCTATCATCAATATCGATCGATTGGGCGGCAATGGTTCGATTGTTGGCGTTGATTCAAGATCCAATTCGTCGAGTTGGACGGTCACGACACCAGGTGCAACCCTAACGAAACTTGCAGGTGTCGGCCACTTGGACGTGACGTCGACAACTTTTCAGCGAACGCCTAATCAAATTATGGCTCTGTCGGGCATCATTACCGAAGCCACAACCGATCCTCTGGTGAGCACGGCTGCTGGCTCAATTCGTGTCAACGGAACCTACACCTCGCTGACTTTTGTTGTTTCGGCTGCAGGTGTTGAAGGGGCTGGGCAAGACGGCGTAGAAATCGGTTTTGTACTCAATCCACCACCCGTTGCAAAGAACGATACGTTTACAATGAACCAAGGTGCCACTCTCACCGGAAATCTATTTGCTAATAATGGTTCAGGGGTCGATGCCGACCCGCAAGGCGATGCCATTTCGATCAGCCAAATTAACGGCACGTCCTTCACTGTCGGAACGCCCATCTCGGTTGCTGGTGGTTTGCTGACGATTACAAACGCTGCCACCGGCGCATTCACCTTTACACCGGGTGCCAATTCTTCCGGCATACAGCTATTTTCATACACAATAACAGATGGCAATAGCACCAGCACTGCGACAGCCACCGTGACTGTCCAAGCGCCGCCTATGGTTGACCTAAACTCAGGGACAAATAGCGTTCAAGACATCACCAATGGCGCAAATCCCGGCGCTGCTGGCTGGACTGCGAGTGGTGGTCAAATTGGCAATGGCGGCTATATCTTCGATACTGACGCGGGAACGGGCAGTCTCTCGGAAACTGGTCTCACAAATCTCAATTCTGGTTTTGCACCGAGCGGCGCTGCGCAGGTTTCATTTGATTTTGGTTGGAACAACGGCACGCCTGATTCAACAACGCCTGCGACAGTTGACCTGACGGTTGGCGGCGTGGTTTACGCACAGATTACCACCGGCGCCAGCGATGGCGCGGCAAACACCGCCACAATTGCATATTTCAATGGGGCTTCAGGGCCCACATCAGTTGTAAGTGCCACTCCTTATTATGTTTGGACTGCGACAAATATTGTCGTCAATTTGCCCGCCTCAGTTGCCGCCACCGGCGATGTGGTGCTGAACTATAACGCGGGTGGCGCAAACGGCCGCGATGATGTGTTCATCGACAATGTGAGCGTGATCACCAAACAAGATGCAGTGGCCGGCAAGAACAACACCGTCACCTTTACTGAAGACGCCGGACCTGTGTTTATTGCCGCACCCGCAGCGACAGTGACCGATGCGGATTCAACCAATCTGACTTCCATGACACTGGTGTTGACCAACGCGAAGCCGAGTGACATCTTGGCGGCTAGCGTGGCTATCCTTGGCATTACTGTCGTAACTGACACCTCGGTTCTTGGCCAGATCACACTCACCATGACGGGCACGGCAACCGTGGCGCAATATCAAACGATGTTGCAGGGTGTGCAGTTCAACAATCTCTCCCATACCCCAGACACCACGCCGCGCACGATCAATGTAACAACCACAGACGGCACACAGATCTCCAATACCGCCGTTGCGACGGTGAATGTGGTTCCCGTCAATGATCCGCCCGTTATCGATCTCGATAATGACAACAGCTCGAACGCATCCGGGGCAGGGACTGGGGCCAATTTTGAATTTACCTATATTGAAAATGCGCCAGCTGCGCCGTTGGCTGATCTTGCCGGGTTTACGCTAACGGACCCTGAAGACAATATTGTTGAAATGACCATCACACTCACTGATGGAAAAGTTGGTGATACGATCCAATTCCCCTCCGGCATGCCAGGTGGTGTCACAGGTTCAGCCCTTCCGCTGGCCACGCTGGCCGCTGATGGCACCTTGACCGTTACCCTCACTGGCACGGGGGCTACCACCACAGCGGATTGGAACGCCATTCTGGCGGCCGTGACATTCCTGCCATCGACCAACAATGTGAATGATCCTAGCCCTGCTGATCGGCACATCTCCATTCAAGCTTCCGATTCAAATTCTGCGATGTCGAATGTGGCCACGGCCACGATCCATGTGATCCCGCAAAATGACCCACCTACGCTGGATATGGATGACAATAATTCATCGGGCATCAATGCCGGCAATGTGCTGATCGCATATACAGAAAATGATCCACCTGTTCTTTTAAACAGTGTGATCGTGACCAACGATCTTGATGATACCAATTATGAATCAGCGCAGGTGGTCAACAGCAATCC
>JAGWUY010000235.1 GCA_028868255.1 Alphaproteobacteria bacterium
CTTGGCCAACGCTCAATGCTTCTTGATCGGGTTTGGGTATTCTTAGGAAAAGCGGGGTTTGGGAATGCATAAACTACGCCTTGAGCCAAGAAATCAATTCAGGTCCGAGCAATTCGGCGCTGATCTGATCGTCTGACTTCTCAACAAAACCCTCAAGATCGGTGATGATAACAACTCCTGAATTCTTGAAGCGTTTTGCTATAGTTTTAAGAAACTTGAAATCCACGTCGTGTTCACAGATACCAAGAAACAGAAAATAAACTTGATCACCGCGTGCTTCAGACTCCTCAAGAATCTGCATGGTGCGCCTGTGGTCGCTCGGATCGTTCTCACCATCGGTCATAAAGATAACGATGGAGCGGCGTTTGAGATGCGCATGTGGCGGTTTGGGACGTGCGAAGTAACGGCTCAAGAAACCTAATTTTTCATGGTCGTGATCACAAGGCAACCAACCAAAATGCTGCAAATTCATTTCAAGAACGTAGCTATAAGTGGTGCCGCCATTCCAACCTGGAACCTGGCCTACGACATTGCGGAGAATGTATTCCTTGCTGTCGGCGGGTGTGACAGTGCCAACGCGGTGTGCATTCTTGGGGCCACTGCTGAAAGTGTAAACGTCCATCGCTCCATCAGGATCAAGCACCATGCCATAGGGAATAAGACGCTCAATAAGAACGCTGGTTGTGCCTTCTTCATGTTCATGTTCAAACGAGCCGGATACATCGATGTCAAAGATGATGTCAGCTTTGATGTCGGCCGCCACACCTGCCTTTTCCAGCGACAAGCGCAGTGATTTCGCAGCTTTATTAAGATCTAGAGATAGGGCGGGGCGGGAACCGGACGCGGTGTTTGACATGGTGTTCTCCTAATTTTTGATGGCTTGAATGATGGCGCGAAGTTTATCTTCGACCTCGCGCGCCTCGGTTTCTGAGATCCTCGACCGGCGTGAATGCAGGGCCAAGATAGATGATAGAGCGGCTAAAAAATCAGGCAGCGTCACCAATGCAACCTGCTGCACCAATGCAATGAGTTGTTCAGGCCTCGCGACATGCAAAGAGTTGATTGCGCTATGTTCGCGGATTTGCGCATGGGTTTGCCCGAGGCTGAGGCTGCGGCTGGCGAATTTTTCTGATGCAGTGGGATTCACTTTGAGCAGATGTTCCGACAGAAACAGGGCAGCCAATGAATGCGAGTCTGCCTCGGTTGCAATGGCGTTGATGCCTTGCACATTCTTTGCAAGCTTGTCTTTCAGGTTGAGAAGTTCCTTGAGCGAAGTTCCCATGAGTTTGGAAAGTTGGTCCAGTTCTCGGCGGGCCTCGTCAAGTTCTGCCAACGTGTCTATCTTGTTTCGTGTGCCAGCAAAAATCCGCGACAGATTGATATTGCCTTCTGCGGGCCCTAAGATTTGCAAAATATCGATGGTTTGCAGGATTGCAAGTGTGCGCGCGACATGACCTTCAACTTTTGAAAAAACCGTAGACTGCGACAAGTCAAGGCCCGCGTTTACAGCATCAGCATAGGATTTCTGCACATCAATGCCCCACATCATAGCGCGTCGATCATTTGCAGTCGCAGTGTTAAAACTGTTAATCAACCGCATCGCATGGTCAACTACGACGCGTGGTGCGCCGGGAGCAAGCCGCTTGAGATCATCATATGACACGGAAATTCGATTGCGGTCTTCGCCAGCAATTTTGGTTGGCGCTCTATTGCCCACCGAATCTGCTTTTTCTAACGATACCGCTTGTGTTCTGATGCTCATTTTGGCAGGCGGAATGACGATCGTTGGTGTGAGCTTGGTGCGCTTGTCATCACCCATGTTTGCGATCACGAGAATTGTGCAAGAACATCGTTGATGGTTCCGGTGAAACCGCGGCCGACCGGCGCATATTCCCATACTCCATCATTTAACATGACACTGCCAAGTTGTACCACATTGAATTCGCCAAACTCTGAAGATAGTCTGTAAGAACCGAGTACTTTTCCGCCTTCTGCCGCGATAGTCACGGTGCAAGTCTCGATATCGGCGAACGCTGCCTCTTCCTCACTCTCACTGCCGCCTTCGTGCTCTTCATTGTGGTCAGCCTTATGAACCGTGGCGAAGAGCGGAATCTCATTTACGTCCACTGGTATTTTTGATCCATCAATAGTGATGGTTTCATAATTGCCTTGGGTGCGAATATCGCCTGAATGTCGGAGACCGCCGGACGGCGTTGCGAATGATCCGTCTGGCGCGTTCAACAGCGCACCACCCTTAGGGTTCATTTTCTGGGTATTGTAAGTCGAGAGAATGCTTTCCAGCGCCGTCACGCGTGCGCCATTTCCGGAATTTCTGGCCTCGAGGGCGTGAATATCAACATCGTCTTCGTGGGCGGCATTGCATTGCCATTCCACCTTTACCGTGAAGCGCGCGCCCTTGTTGAGCGACAGCTGCAATCGCTTGGCAGGATTGGCGCCGGGTTTTTCAAGAGTCAATGTCAGCATATCTCAATCCTCGTTTCAACGCACAGCTTGCAAATCGGCCAATGCTTGGCGAGCATTGGCAAAAACCGCGCGGGCCTCATCGAACTTTGCAGTTGTGTCTTTCTTGGCGTCAGCGATCAACCCATGAATTTCGCGGGTCGAAGCGACAATGCCTTCTATCTGCTTGGCCTGCGCCAACCGATTTTCGCCCGGGGCTTTTGCCGCCGTTACAGCCACATCTTTAATGGTGGCGTTACGAACCTTGGTGAGCTGTTCATCGAGGCGTGCTTGTCGTTCACCAATCTGTTGCACGGTTTTGACAGCGAATGCGCCTTGCAGCGACAGCAATGTCATCTTGATGGATGCAAACCGCGAGGCCACAGTGGTGGCGGTTTCTTGCAAAGTGGCAACGCCTGCTTGTTCTATCTGCTGAATCACCATCTGGTCGGCAGGCAGTCGCGTGTAAGTTCCCTCCAATGCCAAGGCACGGCTTTCAAGTAGCCGCAGACGCTCTTCAAGATCACGCATGCGTGCTTGCGCTTGCACATCGGCTGCGTCTGCCTTGCTGCGTTCAACTTCCACAAAGGCTTTGGCCTTATCAAGAAAGGCACGGGCCACGCCTGCTTCCAAGGTGAACTCGTCAAAGTGGGTGGCATAAGATTGCTTCAGCGATTCAAGTGTTTTCAGTTCACCAAAAAGCTTTTGCATTTCGCGTTGCAATTCTGACTCGAGACCTTGCATTTTGTCGGCCAACGTTTTGGTGCGACCAGAGACGAGGCCGCCCACTTCTTCCATCAGATCACGTATTAAATCTTCGGGTTTTTTGCCGCTCAACTTGCCCCAAAGTTGGGCCAAAAAGCCAGGCTTGGCACCAGATTGAATGCGTTCCAGAATTTCGGGTAACTTCGCGTCTTCAACGCCTTTTTCCAATTGCCCGAAAAGATCGAAAAGCCGCGACGCTGCCTTCTGATCAAGACGCGACAGAAAGCCATCCAATGTGCGCTGCAAGGCTTGTTCGGCGCCAAGCCCCAGTTTGACAATATCGCCTGAGGCCGTTTTGCCAAAATCAAGTTTGTTAAGCGCATCCTCGGCCATGGGAAGTTGCTCGGTGCGCAAAACAATGGCACCTGTATTGAGCGGAACCTGCAAGGCAACCGGCGGATTAAGTGTCGCAAGCACGGTTGGCTTTGCCATTCAGTCTTCTCCTTTGAGTCATTTCGAGGATGTGGTTACGAGGTGGCACAAATTCAAGCATGTTCCACTGCAAGTATTGTGACAGTTCGCTATTTTTGTTTCAACAGCCGCAAAGCATTCATGGTGACCAATACTGTTGCTCCGGTATCAGCCAAGATTGCAATCCACAGCCCTGTCATGCCCAGCACTGTTGTCACAAGGAAAATGCCTTTCAGGCCGAGGGCCAAACCAACATTCTGACGAATTACACTCAGCGTTCGTCGCGACAGGCTTACCAAGGCGGCAACATCGGTAATTCGGTTGTTCAAGACGGCGGCATCAGCGGCTTCCAATGCCACATCAGTGCCGGACCCCATGGCAATACCTACAGTGGCAGCTGCAAGAGCCGGCGCATCGTTAATTCCATCAC
>JAGWUY010000236.1 GCA_028868255.1 Alphaproteobacteria bacterium
GTAGTGTTGAAGCGATGAACGGAGACTGTAAGCTAACCCAAGGGCTCGCTTCATTTCGGTGCAATCGAGAGTGAGCTCACCCGTCTTGGTGACAGTGATGCTAACGGGCAGGAATCCATCTGTTGAAGCTTTGCCCCGCATAAAAGCCTCATTCTTCGCGCGGGTTTCTCAACCCACCTTGAATGCGCGTTCCAGCATGTTGAGTTGGACGCTAACAGGGCTTACCGGCTTTTCACCATCATTATTTTCGGCAGTGCGGTTTAACATCAAATCGAGGGTCTTGATGCGCTCCAGCAGGCGCAGAGAATTTTCGACCAATTTCTTTAATCCGTCAGGCAATTGTTCTGCGCCTTTCAGATCATGGCCGCGACCGATTTCTGTCAGATTGATACGATGTTTTTCTTTCAGCGCTTCTTCGGTGTTCATTTCACCGGTGGCAATGGCGCGTTGCAGCAGCAACCACGAGGCCATTTGCATCAGGCGAGTGGTGAGGCGCATCGATTCTGTAGCGTAAGCAATGGCCCCCACGCGGTCGAGCAGGCGGGCATCAATTCGGCCCTCGCCATCCAAATAGTTTGCGGTTTCTTCCACCAGGCCCATGCCTTCTTTGAAGGTTTTCTCAAACTGCTCTGAGTCTGTGAATTTTGCCAGGAAGTCGATTGCCCCTGCTTCCTTCATTGCCTGTTCCCGCATGGTTAAGTGCCTCTTACTCACAAACATAAAACTTTCCCCAAATTTAATCATGGCGCGGCGGTGGCCTTGCGTCAAGTTGAAGGGAGAGCAGCAAGAACAGGGCCAGAAAAAAAGCCGCATAAAAATGCGGCTTTGAGTTAAAACAGGGAGGCGTCAAACAGAGTGGACAGATACCACTCGGAGAAACCCAGAAGGTCTGGGTTGAGGTTCAAAGTAAATGTTAAGTATTACTGAAACGTTAACTTTTGGCACAATCTCACTCTACTTTTAGACTATTTTTTGAAAAACAGGTCGGCTGCGGCCTTTCCGGCTTGCTTTTTCGCAATTTCAGCGCGTACGCGCACAATCTCGGAGTCTAAAACGATAATGCGTTGTTCCAATTCGGCCACGGAAATGGCATCCAGATTTTCGCCGATAACCATATGCGGCTTTGGACGGGGCAGGTCTTCAAGGTCCATGTTTGCGCCTCCTTCGTGAGTCAGATAACAGTGCAACAGTCTTGAATTGGTCACAATAGAAATTTGGGAATCCAAAAATGAACCACATGAAAGCAATTATTGCCCGAGAAGCGGGCGGGCCAGAGGTGTTGATTTTGGCCGAACGACCACGGCCAGAGGCGGGGCCGGCTCAGATTTTGGTGAAAGTGGCAGCGGCTGGCGTTAACCGCCCAGACATTTTGCAACGCCAAGGCGCTTACCCACCGCCAGCCGGGGCATCCGACATTTTAGGATTGGAAATTGCTGGCGAGGTGGTGGCTCTGGGGCATGAGGTGAAGCGCTTCCGGTTGGGTGACAGGGTATGCGCGCTGGTGCCAGGTGGCGGTTATGCTGAATTTGTTGTTGTGGCAGAAGATAATGCCTTGCCCGTTCCAGCCGGGCTTTCGATGAGCGAGGCGGCGGCACTGCCAGAGACTTATTTTACGGTGTGGACCAATGTGTTCCAACGCGGGGCTTTGAAGCCCGGAGAAACGCTTTTGATCCATGGCGGATCCAGCGGTATTGGCACCACAGCCATTCAATTGGCCAAGGCATTTGGGGCCTATGTGGTTGTGACGGCGGGAAGCGCTGAAAAATGTGCAGCCTGTTTGGCGCTGGGGGCCGATATGGTCATCAATTACCGCGAACAGGATTTTGTGAGCGTGCTGGAAGAGGCCAAGATCAAACCGGATGTGATTCTTGATATGGTGGGGGGCGATTATGTGGCGCGAAACCTGAAAGTGGCAGCGCTTCATGGGCGCATTGTGCAGATTGCGTTTCAGAAAGGCTCAAAGATCGAAGCTGATTTCATGGCGCTGATGCTGAAGCGGTTGACTTTCACAGGCTCCACCTTGAGGCCGAGAACAGTGGCAGAAAAAGCCGAGATTGCGCAGGAGCTGGAAACTAAAGTCTGGCCGCTTTTGGCCGCCGGAAAATGCAAACCGCAGATTTTCAAAACCTTCCCACTGGCCGGAGCCGCAGATGCACACCGGCTTTTGGAGCGGGGAGAAATGGTTGGGAAGATTGTGTTGACGGTCTAATTCACCAACATTGAAAATGCAGCAACCGCTCTTCCATTATATCATATGCTGAGATCTCTTGCTTCTTTCAGGCGAAACTTTGCACATTCCAAATCACTCTTCGAAAACTCTGCGGGAAATTTTTCAACCGCGGCTTCAATTGTCCAATCCACTAGACCCAGTCTGATAAGACGCGTGAAGCCTGATTGAAATTTCCCGCTTGTAACTAGCTTTGAAATTGCATGCACCGTGCCCAATTCAAACCGCATCCTGATAAAAGCAATTGGGGAGTATTTTTTTGCGCGGCAGAGTTCGATTGAATTATCTATGAAATTTTCGAGTTCAGGACTGGCTTTCATTGAGTTGTTTCCCTGTTGAATTTGAAAATTCTCAACGTACCAACCTCACGACTGTTCCGTTTTTTAGTTCTGCCCAAGCCTTGTCGGCGGAGAGCGCGGGCCAGCCTTTGCTCATCGCCAAAGCGAGGCATGCCCGGTCGCCCAGTGAAAGCCCCAACTGCCTGGTTTGTGATCTAAGCTGGCTTGATGTTTCTGCCTGAAATTTGTCAAAAGTGATCGTCTCAATTGCCAAGCTTGCCAAAAAAAGCTTTGCGCGTTTTTCATCAATGCCACGATCGATGATTTTGGTCAGAACCTCAGCATAGTTGACAGTGCTCATCACCGCACCATCAAGATGCTCGGCGACCAAATCGCCACCAGGTTCATCCCATAACAGGGCAAGAACGGCAGATGAATCCAGAACGACGCTCATCCCTTTGAATTTTCCGCACGGCGTTCTGCGATCAATTCATCGACTACAGAGCCTTTGCCAGTATCTGTTGATTTGATCAAATGACGGAGTTTGGAAACAGCGGTGCGTGATGACATCAAAGTCAAAACGCCATCCTGAACTTCTGCCGTCAGTGTTGTGCTTTCTCCAAGACGCATTGCACTACGAATGTTCAAGGGCAAAAGCACGCGACCATCGCGGCCGATTTCCAGTTGCGTTGGCGGCACGTCCAAGGCCGTTGCGCCGGCCTGTGGCGCAACTTCGGTGGTTTTGTTCCACTGCGAATATTGGGTTGACGCGGTGTTGGTATTGCCACCTTCGCGGGCATAGGCATCCATGACTTCTTGGCGCTTTGCCTTCCGGCCAAGTTGGCGTGAAAGCTGGTCTGCCAATTCCCAAACCCTGCCGGTTTGCGTGCCATAGGAAGGCCGTGACGTTGTTGCGGGAAATGCCATAATATCCTCCATCGATAAAATATAATTAATTGGCAAAATATTATATATCAACCTAAAATATTCTTTTGGCGGCAAGACCTCATTGAATATAGGCAGTTATTTCATTGCAAATCTCCGTTTTTGTAACTATACCCGCCTTATCCCAGACATCGTTATGTCAAACACAGACAAAGCCCTTGAAAACGGTTTTGAAGGAGAAGAAACACATGTCCGCACCTCTCATGCCCAAAGCCACAGCCGTTTGGCTGGTTGAAAATACGGCTCTCACTTTCAAGCAGATTGCTGATTTGTGCGTGCTGCATGAATTGGAAGTCAAAGGCATTGCCGATGGTGATGTGGCCCAAGGCATCAAGGGCATGGACCCGGTGACGGGCGGGCAATTGACTCGCGATGAAATTTCAAAAGGCGAGTCAGACCCAAACCACAAGCTGCATTTGCTCGTTTCAAAAGTTGAAGTGGCTGTAAAGCGATCGACTTCTGGCCCGCGTTATACGCCGGTGTCACGCCGGGGTGATCGCCCCGATGCCATTATGTGGTTGCTGCGTTATCACCCAGAACTCACCGATGCTGCCGTGATGAAACTGGTGGGCACCACCAAGCACACCATTGCCTCGGTGCGTGACCGTGACCA
>JAGWUY010000237.1 GCA_028868255.1 Alphaproteobacteria bacterium
CTTGGCCGCGAAGTTGAGCAAAGCAATGTTGAAGCGCACAAGTGGTTTAATATTGCCGCCTTGAAAGGCAGCGAACCGGCTAAGCAATATCGCTGTGAAATCGCACGCGAGATGACACCATCAGAAGTGGCTGAAGCCCAGCGCCAAGCCCGTGCTATTCTCACAATCCACTAACGTGCTGCGATCAATAATCGATAAAATCGCTCGGTCCTGCGGCGTTGACATTGCTTCCGGCCTGGTTCAGTGAATTGCGGAACTTGTGCAACTCCATAAGCCTGCGATACTCTTCGGTTTCATAAATATCGGTCTGTGAAATCAAGGCTTGCGCCGCGCTGTCAGGTGGGGGCAAGTCGCTCACGCCTGTTGAATAGCCGGTACCCAGCGGGATAAAATTTTCATAAGCATGAACCGGCGAGGCCGCCAATAAACTTGCTGCAACAACACACAAAACACTTATCAAACGCATGGCCAACCTCTTTTTCACCGCTGGGGTTATACAACACATTTCGGCCCAACACACAAAGAAATCGTTAACCGTCTTAAATTTCTCCAGCAAGTCCTTGCGCCCCGGCACAAATCAAGGCAAAAGCCCCGTCCGTGGAAACGTGGCCGAGTGGCTGAAGGCAACGGTTTGCTAAATCGTCATACGTCGTAAGGCGTATCGAGGGTTCGAATCCCTCCGTTTCCGCCATTGTCCGGCATCGCCATTTTAACAGGATTTCAATTGATGTTTACCCGTATGGCTTTTTCCGCAGCCCTGTTTGCTGCTTTGCTATCACCGGCCTTTGCTAAAGGTGATACAAAATGGGGTGCCATTGCCCTTGATACTCAGAAAGCCGAGAAAGAGCCTGCATGGGGCGTAGGTGGGGCTGATACCGAGCAAGAAGCTTCAGATATTGCAATGCAGTATTGCAAAGATGCCGAAGGTGTGGAGTGCAAAGTGGCGGTGACATATCAGCAATGCGGCGCATTGGCTGTGGATGGCAAAGGCAATGCGGGCTGGGGCAAGGCACCCACCAAGGCAGAGGTTGAAAAACAGGCCTTGGAAGGTTGCGGCACTGCAAATTGCAGTGTTGTTAAATCAGATTGCAATACAAGCAACTGATCCACAACCATGGCACATGCGTTTCAATCACATGCGTTATATTCTAATATCTGTGTGCTGGATGATTATGGCTATGGCTGCTTCTGCTCAAACCCTGTTTGATTTTTCTCTGCAAGGCATGGATGGCAAGCCTATGCCGCTGAGCCAGTTTAAAGGTAAGGCGGTGTTGCTGGTCAACACCGCGTCGCAATGTGGCTTCACCCCACAATATGAAGGCCTCGAAAAACTGTGGGAAACCTATAAAGATAAGGGTTTGGTGATCATCGGTGTGCCATCTAATGATTTTGGCGGGCAAGAACCAGGCCAGGCCGCTGAGATCGCCAGTTTTTGCAAGTTGAATTATGGCGTGACCTTTCCGTTGTCGGACAAGACTGTGGTGAGTGGGCAGGGCGAAGCACCCGTATATACTTGGGCGGGCGCACAAGCTGGCTTACTTGGCCGCCCCAAGTGGAATTTTCATAAATACCTGTTCGCAAAGTCTGGCGCGTTTGTTGATTGGTTCGCCACAACCACTGAGCCGATGAGCGATAAGATCAAAGCTGCCATTGAGCGCGAACTGGCGCAGTAACACGCGATGTTTTTGGGGTGATCTTTCCCCAGCAGGTGTCATGCCCGCGCAGGCGGGAGACGCACTGCAATTTGTGTTTTGTCATTCAAGTTTGATCTCCGCCTGCGCGGAGAAGAAAAAAACCCAGCCCCGGGGGATGTGGGTGCTGGGTTTTCAGTTTGGCCGATGGAGACTTGCAGGGGACCATTGGCTTGGGAAATTATGAAGATTAAGAACCGGAGCAACCCAATAATTGGTCTTGCGGATGCGGGGCGGGGGTGAAAGATCAACTTTGGTGTCGCTCCGGTTCCTCTAGGCCTCATCCGCGAGGGGAATTGGACGAAGCCCTAACGTGTTACGAATTTGCAGGCGTGTCTGAGCAATCCTCAACGGCGCATTGTTCAAACACCAGCTTGCGGACAACAGGGTAAGCATCTGACTTGTAGAACACGCTGACGTTTTTTGGCGAGTTCGCCATGGAAGAATTTGCTTGCGATACGCTGGCGATCGCTGTTGCGGCCGCGCCCAAAACGGTGATGACGAAGAGTGTATAGCGGATCATTTTTGTCGTCCCTGTACTGCTTAATGTTGGGAGAGGAATAGCGGGGCGAGTTGGAACCTCGTCTGAATGTGCCGTTCATCTGCCGTTTATCTTGAATGGGAATTTGACAGGTGATTGTGACAAGCGTTGCCCCTAAACTGGGCAAGATTGGGAGATTGTTGTGAATGTTGAAGGACTTGAACTGGCTTTCTGCCACAAAGCTGACCAAGCTTTATCACAAGCGCAAAACCTCACCCGTTGAGGTAGCCAAGGCTTGCTTAGCTCAGATGGCGGCGCTAGAGCCAAAGCTCAATGCCATGAGCTTTATCGACGAAAAAACGACATTAGATCAAGCGTTTGCCAGCGAGAAGCGCTGGAAAAAGGGTAAACATTGCGGGCCGCTGGATGGTGTTCCGCTGCTCATCAAGGATTTGCTTTTAACCAAGGGCCAGCCCAATTTGCGCGGCTCAAAAACCGTGGACCGTGATCAAACTTGGCTGGAAGATGCGCCAAGTGTGGCAAGGTTAAGGGAAGCGGGCTGTGTTTTCGTGGGGCGCACCACCACGCCAGAGTTTGGCTGGAAGGGGGTGACCGACTCACCACTCACCGGCATCACCCGCAACCCGTGGGATGTTTCTAAAACGCCCGGCGGGTCTTCTGGCGGTTCTGCGGCGGGGCTTGCCGCGGGTTATGCACCTTTGGCTTTGGGCACGGATGGCGGCGGCAGCATTCGCATTCCGGCAGGCTTTACAGGTACGTTTGGGTTAAAGCCCAGCTTTGGGCGGGTGGCGGCTTATCCGCTGTCGCCCTTTGGCACGGTGGCGCATGTGGGGCCGATGACACGCAGCGTGCGTGATGCCGCCTTGATGATGAATGAATTGGCCAAGCCCGACGCGCGCGATTGGCATTCATTGCCTTATGACGGCATGGATTACACGGCGCGGCTGGCGAAGGGCGTGAAGGGCATGAAATTCGCTTACTCAGCCACGCTGGGCTATGTGACGGTCGACCCTGAAGTGGCGAAACTGGTGCGCAACGCCGTGCGCGTGCTGCGCGCCATGGGCGCCAAGGTGGTGGAGATTGATCCTGGCTTCGAAGACCCAGGCCCGATGTTCCGCACCTTGTGGTGGTCTGGCGTGCGCGGCGCATTGGGGGGCCTGCCGCCCGAAAAGCTGGCGCTGGTTGAACCTGCCTTGCAGGACGTGATTGAACAATCACGTTCCATCACGCTGGAGCACTATCAACAGGCCACTTTGCAGCGTGGGGCTTTTGGCGCGCGCATGAAGAGCTTTATGGAGGGCTATGACGCGTTGCTCACGCCCAGTCTGCCAATCCCCGCCTTTGAAGCGGGCAAACTGCAACCTGCTGACCCTGACAATCATGGCAAATGGGTGAACTGGACCCCCTTCACCTATCCCTTCAACCTCACGCAACAGCCCGCAGCTTCTGTGCCCTGCGGCTTCACCAAGGCGGGCCTGCCCGTGGGACTGCAAGTGGTGGGGCGGATGTTTGACGATGCCCGCGTGTTGCGCATCTGTGCGGCTTATGAAGGCGAAGTGGGGTTTGGGAAGAAGAGGGCGGTTTAGCTGCCCCGTTATGGACGCGGGCGCAGAGACTTATCGACACGTCCTAAAACGTCAGCCTGGCGCTCGGGAAAACCTTCGTAGAAGCCCGCCCATCTTTGCCGGTGAAAACGCGAAACATCACCGCGTATAACGGCCGACATTCAGACGGAATGCCAATGGCAAGCAATTAGAGCAGCCCAAGATTCCTTGATTGAAATGTATGGCCAGCCACATAGTCTTTGTTTTCTTTTCCCACCGGAACAAATTTGTTGTCGCGGCAAGTGAAGAAAACAAAAAGGCCTA
>JAGWUY010000027.1 GCA_028868255.1 Alphaproteobacteria bacterium
GGTCCAGCGCCACCACTTGTGTGGGCGACACGCCTGATTTTAACCAACCTTCCAGCATGGCTCCGCCCATTTTGCCGCAACCTGCCAGAACCAGACTGCCTTTCAGATCAGTGCTCATGCCTATGCTTCGCCCATGGTTTCCAACAGCGCCGATTGCAGCGCATCCTCAGCCGAATGTCCAGCCCAGACCACAAACTGAATGGCGGGGTAATAGCGCTGCGCAACTTCAACACCAATGCGGATCATTGCTTCGCATTGAGCATCATTGGCTTGCGCGCCACCGGCCAGGAGCAGGGCATTGCGATAAACGATCGAACCATCTGCCCATAAATCAAAATGGCCATGCACCAGTTGCGCGTTGATCAGGTTCATCAACTTGGCCACTTCGGCTTGACGTTTTTCCGGCACGCGCAGATCGAGCACACAGGCAAATTGCAATGATTCTAAATCATCGCGCCAGGTGAAAGACAGATTGAGATCAGCCCAACCGCCCGCCACCATCATCACCACTTCATGGTCATTGGTGCGGTCGATGTTCCAATCATGGCTTTCGGCAAGCCGTTCCACCCGGTCAAGCGGGTTAGAGGTGTGGTGATTGAGTGGCTGCAAAGCCGACATTAAAATTTTCCCAGTGCGTTTCACGAATCATGAAACTCTCTCAGGGCAATGTGAAGGTTTGTGCGCGGCGCTTCAACGCCAGCACTGATTCCTCCACATGATTTTAATGCTTAAGTTTTGTCGGCCAATTTTGCTTCGAGTGCAGCGATGCGCGTGGAAAGGCGGTCATTTTCGAGGCGAGCTTTTTCAGCCATGTCGCGCACCACATCAAATTCTTCGCGCTTCACAACATTCAAATTATTCAGAACGCGCTCGACTTGGGTTTGCACCAGTGTATCAACTTCCTTGCGCACCCCTTGGGCTGCACCGGTGGCACTTGTCATAAGTTTGGCCAATTCGTCAAAAAAGCGAGATGATGTGCCATTCATAGTGTTGATCCTTCTGTTGCCCGATAGCTAAGCATTCTCATACGCGGTTTCAAGATCAAACTGGTAGCTTGCCAATCGGACGCAGTCACGGCAAATAGAGGCGCATGCTCGCAATTCTCGAATTTCCCAATATCGGGCCAAATGCCTTGGTGCTTGGCCCCCTTACTATCAAATGGTATGGCCTTGCCTATGTGGCCGGCCTGTTATTTGCCACTTGGTATATGAAGCGGCTTGTGGCCAATCCTCCTATTTGGGGCAAGCTTACTCCCACCATGTCTCCCAAGCAGATTGACGACATGTTCGTCTGGTTTTTTCTTGGTGTGGTGGGCGGAGGGCGCATTGGCTATGTGCTATTTTATAACTTGCCTAAATATTTGGCTTCACCGCTTGATGTCTTCAAAGTGTGGGATGGCGGCATGTCGTTCCATGGTGGGTTTCTGGGTGTGGTGGTGGCATGTTATTTCTATGGCAAGAAAATTGGCATGGGGTTAGACCGCATGCTCGATATGGGGGCCGCTTCAGTTCCGCCTGCATTGGGTTTTGTGCGCATTGCCAACTTTATCAATGCGGAATTGTTTGGTCGGCCCAGTGACGTGCCTTGGGCGATGGTTTTTCCGGGTGAAGCTTTTGCCCGCCACCCCAGCCAACTTTATGAGGCGTTGCTCGAGGGTTTGGTGTTGTTTCTTGCTGTGCGTATCGGCACACATAAGTATCAAGCTTTGACGCATCCGGGCCGCGCTTCGGGGATTTTTGCGCTGGGTTACGGACTATCGCGTATCTTCGTTGAGTATTTCCGTGTGCCTGATCCGCAGCTTGGCTATTTGTTTGGCTTTGTGACCATGGGTATGGTGCTGTCTCTGCCATTGGTGGCTGTAGGCATTTGGCTGCTTGTCCGGTCCCGTCATACATGACTAAACTCGCCGCTGTGGTTGCTGACATCATCGCAGCAGAAGGCCCCATGCCGCTAGATCGGTATATGGCGTTGTGTTTAGGGCACCCCACACTTGGCTATTATATGACGCGTGACCCGTTTGGTGCAGCAGGCGATTTCACCACATCACCTGAAATTAGCCAAGTGTTTGGTGAATTGGTGGGCGTGTGGCTGATCAACAGCTGGATGGCGCTGGATTCACCTTCTCCTTTTGCATTGGTTGAGTTGGGGCCGGGACGCGGCACCTTGATGGCTGATGTGCTGCGCGTGGCCAAATCACTACCGGCTTTCGCCTCAGCCTTGCAGGTTCATCTGGTTGAAACCAGCCCTGTGTTGCGCCAGGTACAGCACGAAAAGCTGGGCAAAGTGACCTGGCACGACCATGTGGGCAGCCTGCCTGAACTGCCCTGCCTCATTGTTGCCAATGAATTCTTTGACGCTCTGCCGATCAAGCAGTTTGAAAACCGCGGCAGTCGCTGGTTTGAACGGCATGTGGGTGTGGGCGAGGGGCAATTGAAAATGGGTTTGGTCGCGGTTCCGCCGCGTGAGGGGGGCGAGGGCGTTTATGAAGTTTCTCCGGTCAGCCTTGCTGTTGCCGAAGATTTGGGCGCGCATATTGCTAAACATGGTGGGGCGGCACTGGTAATTGACTATGGTCATTTGGCTTCTGCGGCTGGGGATACGCTTCAGGCCATGAAGGCCCATGAATTTGTATCAGTGCTTGACCATGCGGGAGAAGCGGATGTCACCGCCCATGTGGATTTTGAAGCGCTGGCTAGGGCATTCCGCTCTGGCAGTGTTGATTTGCTGCCCATGCTCACCCAAGGGCAGTTTCTCAATGCCATGGGGCTAGAGATGCGGGTGCAAAAGCTTTCTGCAAAATTGCAAGGGGCTGCACGCCAAGATTTTGTGATTGGTGCGGAGCGTTTGGCCGCACCCGACAAAATGGGTTCACTATTCAAGGTGATGGCCATTGCCCAGAAAAATCGCCAACCGCTTTATCCCTTTGAGGCCGCATGATTACCACCAGCCAGCTTAATTTGCCAGGCATTGCCCATGGGTTTTTCACCCGTGAGGGTGGCTTTTCATCGGGCATATTTTCATCACTGAATTGCGGGCTGGGGTCTGGTGATGACATTGCCCTTGTCACCAAGAATCGTGCCAAGGTGGCGGATGATTTGGGCGTTGCCCACTCGCATCTTGTGTCGGGCTATCAGGTGCATGGGGCCGATGTGGCTGTGGTCACTGGCCCATTGGCGGAACGGCCAAAGGTTGATGGGCTGGTGAGCCGGACGCCGGGCGTTGCCATTGGCATCCTCACAGCTGATTGTGGGCCGGTGTTATTTGCCGATCCGCAAGCGCATGTCATTGGCGCGTGCCATGCCGGTTGGAAGGGTGCGCTCTACGATGTTCCCGGTGCCACAATTGCAACGATGATTGCACAAGGGGCCAAGCGCGCGAACATCATCGCCGTGTTGGGCCCCACAATATCACAGAAGGCCTATGAAGTGGGCCCGGATTTTCCAAAGCCCTTTCTTGAACAAAGCCAGGCCAACACAAAATACTTCATTCCATCTGTGAAATATGGGTCGTATATGTTTGATTTGCCTGCTTATTTAATTGATCATTTGAGGGATCAGGGAATTGGCATGGTGCATGACACGGCACTTTGCACCTATTCAGATACCGGGCGTTTTTTCAGCTATCGTCGCACCACCCACAAGGGCGAGCAGGATTATGGGCGGCTGATTTCTACCATCGCTTTGGTTGATGTGTGACGATGACGCGAGGGGCGCTTTTGCTGTTGGCTTTTGTGTTGGGAGGCTGCGCTTCATCCATGCCATTGTCCAAAGAAGCGCCTTTGCCTGTGCCGCAAGATGCCTTGGTGCGCCCCCCGTGGGAAGCTTATGTGAAGGCAGGGCCGGGTGCTGAAAATGATGTTGATCTTGAAACACTGAACGGGCCGCAAGTGGCGGCCGCGCCACCAATACCATCAGTGCCCGAAAATACGCCATCTGCCGAGCCTCCTCCTGAAACGGTTAAAATGGTGCCGCCACCCAAGGGCAACACTGTGCAGATTAAAGCCGTTGCGGTTCTTCCAGTGTTGGGCAGTACGCCCAAAGGCAATGGTGAATTGCGCGCGGCCTTGCGCAAGGTTTTACAAGATGCCGGTTGGGAGGTGATTTCCAGTGCTCGCAAAGATGCATTGACGATTCAAGGCAAGGTGGCGATTGACCCCGCATTGGCCGGCAAGCAAATGGTGCATTTGCAATGGCTGGTGGCAACGCCACAGGGCAAAACACTGGGAGACATCAAACAAGATAATGCAGTGCCAGATGGTGCATTGGCTTCAGGTTGGGGCGAAAATGCTGGTTTTGCAGCGCAAGGGGCGGCAGACGGCATTTTTAAGCTGATTGAGAAATATCGTTAACTGCATTGTTAACAACGTTTCAAGGGCATTTGCGATTCTGCCGTGGCATTGTTATAGAGCCGCCAGATCGGCACGGCACAGGACCTCAAATTCATGATGAAAATCGTTTCAGGGAACAGCAACCGACCCCTGGCAGATGCCATTTGCTCCTATCTCAATTTGCCCATGACTAAAGCTGTTGTGAAACGGTTTAATGACATGGAAGTGTTTGTGGAAATTCAGGAGAATGTGCGCGGGCAGGATATGTTTGTGATCCAATCCACCTCATTCCCGACCAATGATAATCTGATGGAATTGCTGATCATCATGGATGCGCTGCGCCGCGCGTCAGCCAAGCGCATTACAGCGGTTATTCCCTATTTCGGCTATGCGCGCCAAGACCGCAAGCCTGGCCCCCGTACGCCTATTTCCGCTAAGCTGGTGGCCAATATCATCACCCGCGCTGGTGCAGACCGGGTGCTGACCATTGATTTGCATGCCGGGCAGATTCAGGGCTTTTTTGATATTCCGACAGACAATCTGTTCTCTGGTCCCGTTTTTGTGCGCGATATCAAGCAGCATGGCGATGTGGCCAATACGGTTGTGGTTTCACCAGACGTGGGTGGCGTGGTGCGCGCGCGCGCCTTGGCCAAGCGATTGGATACACCACTGGCGATTGTTGATAAGCGCCGCGAACGCGCCGGTGAATCTGAAGTGATGAACATCATTGGCGATGTGGCGGGCAAATCCTGCATCTTGATCGATGATATTGTGGATTCCGGTGGCACATTGTGCAATGCGGCTGATGCCCTGTTGGCCAAGGGTGCGAGAGACGTGACGGCCTATATCACCCATGGCGTGCTTTCGGGAGGTGCCGTGGCCCGCATCACAAGTTCCAAACTCAAAAATTTGGTCATCACAGATTCCATCCAGCCGACCGAGGCGGTGAAGGTGGCCCGCAATATTCGGGTTATTCCAATTGCGTCTCTGCTGGGCGAAGCGATCGGCCGCACCAGCCGCGAAGAATCAGTTTCCAGCCTGTTCGAATAAAAGGGGGCGTTGTTTTCCACCGCCCCCCATTCCACGCTTGGTTTCTTTTTATTACTTTACAGTAACTGTGGTCCACATGCCCGCACCCAAGTGGCCAGGAATGTTGCAATACAAAACATAGATTCCTGGTTTTAAATCAACAGTCAAAGCACCAGTTTTCCCGGGGTCGAGTTCTGAGACTTCCCCCAAATGACCTGCCTTTTCTTCGTTGGCGCGATTCTCATTATCCACATAAGGAAGCGCTGCATCCTTATTGGGCGTGGGGGATAATATCATTTCGTGGATCATGTCTTTCGAGACGTTGGTGACATTAAATGTCACCTTGCCGGCGGGCACTTCGGCTGGTTCCGCCTTGATGCCCATCGGCGCTTTGGACATATCCATCTTGCTGCCGGGCACCATGCCCAGATTTTTGCTAAGATCGACAGTTTCGGCATTATTCCACAGCGAAACAGCGATCGTTGCATCCGCAAATGCTGGAATAGCAAATGTGCCGAAGAGAACGGCAGTGGCCACCGTTAGTTTTAATGCTTTCATAGTGAGACTCCTTTTTTCTTGTCCCGGACACGATCTCATTTCAACACATGCGTCGCATTGATGTGTATCAAATGAACAAAATGTCATGTTGGTTGCGAAAATTTGTTTTGATCTTTGCGGCAAAGCGCTAAACAGCCGACATGACATCCGCCATCAGCATCCAAAATGTGTCGAAGACCTACAAGACCGGGTTCTCGGCACTGAAAGCCATTAATCTCGATATTGAAAACGGCGAAATCTTTGCGCTGCTTGGCCCCAATGGGGCAGGCAAGACCACGCTGATTTCGCTGATCTGCGGGATCGTGACCAAGACTTCGGGATCAATCAAAGTGGCGGGCCATGACATCAACAGCGACTATCGCGCGGCACGAAAACTCATTGGCCTTGTGCCGCAGGAGCTGAGCCTGCCGATTTTTGAGACGGTATGGTCAACTGTTAAATTTTCGCGTGCGCTTTTTGGAAAGCCGCGCGACGATGCCAAGTTGGAAGCGATTCTCAAGCAGCTTTCTTTGTTTGACAAGAAAGATGCCAAGATCAATTCACTGTCGGGTGGCATGAAGCGGCGCGTGTTGATCGCCAAGGCCTTGGCGCATGAGCCTTCGATTCTGTTCCTTGATGAACCCTCGGCCGGTGTTGATGTTGAATTGCGAAAAGACATGTGGAACGTGATGCGCAAACTGGCTGAAGATGGCACCACGATCATCTTGACCACGCACTACATCGAAGAAGCCGAAATGATGGCAGATCGTGTGGGCGTCATCAACAAGGGTGAGATCATTCTTGTCGAAGACAAAAAAGTGTTGATGGAAAAGCTGGGCCAAAAACAATTGATAGTGAGCCTGGAGGAGCCCTTGGACAGACTTCCAACCAAGATTGCTAAGCTTGGATTTAACCTCATGCAAAGCGGCAAGAAACTTTCTTATCAATATGATTCAAAAAAGGAAAAACCAGATATTGCAAAGCTTATTACGGGTCTTTCGGCGGCTCAAATTGCAGTGGCTGATCTTTCAACTCAGCAAAGCAGTCTTGAAGATATTTTCCTTGATTTGGTGAAAAAATGAACCTCGTTGGCACATACGCAATTTTTGCTTTTGAGATGCAGCGCTTTTTCCGTACTTTGATGCAGTCGCTCATTGCTCCTGTGATTTCTACCGCACTTTACTTTGTGGTTTTTGGCTCTGCCATTGGCAAGCAAATGACAGAGATTGAAGGCATTTCTTATGGTTCCTTCATCGTGCCCGGTATGATTATGCTGGCATTGTTGGGGCAGAGCATTTCGAATGCGTCATTTGGGATTTATTTTCCCAAATTCTCAGGTACGATTTTTGAATATCTGTCTGCGCCTGTTTCAGCGTTTGAAATGGTGATTGGGTTTGTAGGTGCTGCTGCCGTCAAAAGTATTTTGATTGGTGTGGTGATTTTAATGACGTCCTATTTGTTTGTTCCCGTGAAGATCATGCATCCGATCTGGATGATTGGTTTTCTTTTACTCACTGCCATCACCTTTTCGCTGTTCGGTTTCATCATTGGCTTATTGGCGGATGGTTTTGACAGGCTGCAGATCATCCCCCTGCTGGTGGTAACGCCGCTGACATTTCTGGGTGGCAGTTTTTATTCGATCAAGGTGCTGCCCGAATTCTGGCAGACAGTGAGCTATTTCAATCCGGTTGTTTATTTGATCAGTGGCTTTCGCTGGGCATTTTATGAGGTTTCAGACGTCAGTCTGAACATCGCTCTGAGCATGACAACGGGTTTTCTTTTGCTTAGCCTTCTCGGTGTTTGGTGGATTTTCCACACCGGCTACAAAATTAAGAACTAGTTAATATCCATGACAAATCGCGTCAGCGGCTTGTCATGTAAATTTTGGCAAAAGCTTACACATCGTTGATGAAGTGAGGACTGCCATGAGACTAATTTCAAAATTTGCAACCCTGTTGTTTTCTTCTGCTGCATTGATTTCGCATGCATCAGCAGCCACTGTTCCTGCGGTGACTGACCCACAGGCCACGCCTGACCTGACAGCGCAAGCCGCAGCTTTGCATGATGGAACCTTCATCGGAGGCAGCTACGATGCCTATTATGGCATGGTGCAGGTGCAAGCCACGATCAAGAAAGGTTCGATCGTCAATGTTAAGGCATTGAAATTCCCCAATCACAGCGGCACAAGTCGAGCAATCAATCGCCAAGCCTTGCCTTATTTGTTGCAAG
This sequence comes from Alphaproteobacteria bacterium, assembly GCA_028868255.1. Taxonomy (GTDB): domain Bacteria; phylum Pseudomonadota; class Alphaproteobacteria; order Rhizobiales; family Aestuariivirgaceae; genus Aestuariivirga. The sequence continues at coordinate 8,123 of JAGWUY010000027.1, forward strand.
AAGTGGTTTCGGCCCAAAACGCGAAAGTGCAAATTATTGGCGGTGCCACGTTGACGAGCCGCGCTTACATTCGCTCGCTGCGTGATGCATTGGTTCTTTCTAGTAAATAAGCGATGCGCGAAACCCGCATATTGATGGGTATGCCGATTACAGTTGAGATTGTTGGCACATCTCACAGTTCAATCATTGAATTGGTTTTCGCTTATTTTCGGGCTGTCGATGCGCGCTTCAGCACATATAAGGAAAGCAGTGAAATTAGCAGGTTTAATCGGGGCGAAATCAGCCCCGAAAACTTGAGTGAAAATATGAAGGAAGTGTTGCGGATTTCAGCACAAACGCGCGACCAGACCAAAGGTTTTTTTGAAATCCGCAAACCTGATGGCTCGCTTGATCCGTCAGGCATTGTGAAGGGCTGGGCCATCAAACATGCCGCAGGCATGATTAGCGCTGCTGGCCTGCACGATTTTTATGTTGAGGCGGGTGGCGATATCCAAGCCAGTGGCAAGAACGAAGATGCCGGAGAATGGCGTGTTGGCATTCGCAGCCCGTTTGTTATGGATCAAATCATTAAAGTGGTGACACTGAGGGGACAGGGCATGGCCACATCTGGAAACTATATTCGCGGCGACCACATTTACAATCCGCATGATCCTGCCAAGCGCATTGAACATATAGTTAGCCTTTCGGTCATTGGGCCAGACATTCTGGAAGCTGACCGCTTTGCCACTGCTGCCTTCGCGATGGGTGAGGACGGCATTGCATTTCTCGAAAATCGTACTGGTCTTGAGGGCTATATGGTCACTGCTGACGGTATTGCGACACAAACATCTGGCTTTGGAGCTTATGTCATATCATGAACTTGCTTGCACCTGTTGATAAGTTTCTGAATCACACCACCATGTATCGGCTGGTGCTCTATTATGTGTCGGCATTGTTGCTGGCTGCATTTGGTTTGGGGTTCTTTAAGCTGGTGCCGCATGACCCTGCTGCATTGGCTTTCTCTACTGTGTTCATCACGCTGGCGTGTTGGCTTACCAACAAAGTGATTGCGGCGGTTTTGAATATTCCTGCCAACACCGAATCCATTTATATTACTGCTTTTATCGTGGCGTTAATCATGCCACCCATCATGCCTACAAATGTCGCGGGGCTTGGTGGCTTGGCCGTCGCTTCGTTTGTGGCGATTGCTTCCAAATTTGCTTTGGCCGTTTACCGCAAACATGTGTTCAACCCTGTGGCCATTGGTGTGGTGGCCTCCTCATTCATTCTTGATCAGCCTGCCACTTGGTGGGTGGGCGGTAACCTGCAAATGTTGCCGCTGGTGGTCGTTGGTGGTTTGCTGATCCTGCGCAAGGTGCAGCGCTTTGAAATGTTCGGCGTTTACATGTTGGTAAATCTGGCAGTGACAATTTTTTCCACCACGCCTGATATGTATGTCGAGGCATTTACACAGTCACTGATTTATTCGCCGCTGTTCTTTGCTGGCTTTGCGATGCTAACAGAACCTTTGACAGCACCTGCCGCTTTGCTGCCCAGCCTCGGCTTCGGCGCAATTGTCGGCGCTTTATCCAGCCCCGCTATTCATTTCGGAGATTTCTATTTCACGCCTGAACTGGCATTCTTAGTGGGCAATGTCTATGCATGGTTTGTCAGCCCCAAGTTCCGCTTCAAGCTCACGCTGGAGCGAATCGAGAAGAAAGCACAAGGCTGCTACGATTATGTGTTTTCCAGCAACCGCCCGGTGGTTTTTGAAGCTGGGCAATATTTGGATTGGACGATGGGCGTGCGTTCACCAGACAACCGCGGCAACCGCCGATCATTCACCATTGCGTCGGCGCCATCTGAGGATAGAATTCGCTTGGGGGTAAAGTTCTATCCTGGCCCCAGCGCTTACAAGCAAACGATGTTGTCGATGAAGCCCGGCCATGTGATTTATGGCTCACAGTTGGCAGGTGAATTTACGTTGCCGAAAGATCGCGATGAGAAACTGGCTTTCTTGGCTGGCGGCATTGGGGTGACGCCTTTCCGCAGTATGATCCAACACATGGTGCTGACAGGCGATGTTCGCGATGCGGTGTTGTTTTATGGCAATAACAAAGCCGATGAAATTGCTTATGCCGATGTGCTGGACAGGGCCGAACGCGAGATTGGCCTGCGCACAATCTACGCCGTGGCCAAGGATGCGCCGCAGGCCAGCAACATGCATCACGGCTTTATTGATGCCAACCTGATTACCAGTACCTTGCCGGATTATAAGGAGCGCACATTCTACATCTCTGGGCCGCGCGTTATGGTGACACGCTTTGAAAAAGTGTTGAAAGAACTGGGCGTGGGCCATAAGCGCATCAAGACAGACTTCTTCCCCGGTTTTGCGTGAGGAAAATTCATGCTTGTCATTGGCGTGTAGGTTCCGTTAAGCGAAGGGTATGTTTCATGTGTTCTCTACGCTACGGTTTTTCTTGCGCGCCAATGGTTCAAGCAAAGTAAGAATGCTGGATGGGCGGCGCGACGACCTTCGACGCTTTCTGGCCTCGGGCCAGCGACATCATTTTCCACAACCTGTTTCTCCGCGGGCAACACTTATTATCCCAGTTTTTAATCACGCCTATCACACATTGGCTTGCCTGTTGTCTCTTTTGGGGCAGGGCGGTACTTGGCTTGAAATTATGGTTTGGGATGACGGTAGCACCGATGAAACCGAGACACTTTTGAGCAGGTTTGATAATCTACGGGTTTGTAAGTCTACAACTAACCAGGGATTTTTGCGTTCGGTCAATGCGGCGGTTGCAGCTGCGCAAGGCCAGCAAATCATTCTCCTGAACAACGATGCGCGGTGGATGGAAGGCTCTCTTGAACTGGCTTTGTCGAAATTTTCTTATGAACCCAATTGCGGTGTCATGGGTGCCCGGATCTGCCTTGCGAGTGGAGGTTTGCAAGAAGCTGGTGCGATGATTTTTGCTGATGGGGGCAGTTATGGCTATTTGCGGCATAGGCCTGTTGACGATCCTAGGGGAACAGAGCAGCGCGATGTTGATTATTGCTCAGGCGTGTTGCTCATCTTTGAGCGCGAGACGTTTCGGCGTTTAGGCGGTTTTGACGAGATCTATGCGCCAGCCTATTATGAAGAAACTGATTTTTGTTTGCGTGTTTGGCAAGAAGGATTGCGCTGCGTCTATTATCCCGGTTTGCTTATAGAGCATTTTGAGTTTGGAAGCAGACCGACCAAAAAGACACGCGATCAAATTACACGCAACCGAAAAGTTTTTTTAGCGCGATGGGGCAATAGGCTAAAGGACTGGGGACATTTTAAAAGCTTTTATTTGCTCAACGAAGAGCGCGCTGCTTGGCGGCGAAGCCGTCGTGTTTGATTTAGCCAAAACTTGTAGGATGTTAGAATGGGACTGTCTTTGAACGACCCTTGTAGATAGCTTTTCCTGACCTTGAACCTGTTTACAATTTTGCCGTCAGTTTTGAAACATAAAAATAGGCCCTTGGCTGGTGCGGGCAGAATAAAATAATGTCCACTCTCGTCATCGTGGTGTAAGTGTGCATTAGAATGCTGCTTTCGATCAATAGGGTCGAGGGTTTGCGTTTCAATTTGGCCACTAGGCAACCGCCGCAAGTGTTTTCACCTAAGGTCGAATCCTTGCAAATTCGGACCAGCAGTTTTTCGCTGATACTTGACGGCAAAACCATGTACTCCGTTGCTGCCGACGATCACTATTTTGGTTGTAATGCAAGTGCCGTGGGCAGGAACATTATGGCAATCGTCAGGCAGTGTCGGATTTGCATAATTTTTTCTTGGCTTGAGCCGAACTTCTGTTGTTCAAGGTGCAAAGTAAAATTGCCCAAGTCGTGCTTTGGGCAAAGCATAAAGGCTATATTTGCGCGTTAAAATGTGAAGAGTCTGCCACGACCGCCACGTTCCACCTAAATCGACCGTGCTTGATCAAAGAGAATATTTGTATTTTTTGAATTCGAAATTATGGTTCACCATGTGGTGAACCATAATAAGTTTCTTGATAAGTCAATTCATGCCCTTTCTGATGCAACCAGAAGGCAGGTTATAGGTCAACTTTTGAGGGGTTCTGCTCCTGTCAAAGAACTCGCAAGGCCCTTCGATATGGGGCTTCCCGCCTTCCTCAAGCACCTGTACGTCCTCGAACAAAGCGGACTTATTGTGACCACAAAAAACGGACGCGCGCGGACGTGCCGCATAGAGATGAAACGACTGTCAGAGATTGAAGCTTGGCTGACCAAGCAACGTGCGATGTAGAAGGCCAGCGCTGATCGGTTAGCCAATTATGTGGAGACTCAAATGTTTAAGGATGATGAGAAATGAAGACCGAAAACACAGAACTTTCAATTTCGCGGTTGATCAAAGCTCCTCCGGTGATGGTCTGGCGCGCGTGGAACAAGCCTGAGCTTCTCCAAAAATGGTGGATCCCGCGTCCGCTTGAATGCAGAGTCATCAAGTTGGACTTGCGTCCGGGGGGTGCCTTCGAAACGCAGATGCGCGAAGGAGAAGACGATTTCAAACCGCATGTGGAAGCCTGTTTTCTTGAAATCGTGCCGGAACGTCGTATCGTTTGGACAACCACCCTTGTTGAAAATTGGCAGCCAGCCGAGCCATGGTTAGCTTTGACTGCAATTATTACCTTCGAGGCAGAAGGAAATGGCACCCGCTATGCAGCGCGAGTCTTGCACAAGAATGCGGAAGACACCAGCAAGCACGAGCAAATGGGTTTTCAATTGGGGTGGGGTACAACGATAAGTCAACTTGCTGCCGTCGTAGAGACCGATGGTTGAGCCCTCAGTGGCGATGCGCAAGTAGAAAGCAAAGGGATCAGTTCACTACACTTTGCGAATTGTCGTAACGCGCAATTTGAAAAGTGATCGCGTTCTGTCTGACCCATTGCCAAACATCGACGACAGGTGTGATTTTGGCAACATATGAACCGTCTGGGAGCGTTCCCCTTGGCGTTTCGCACCCCCGAACCCGAGTGAAGCCGAAATCAAACGCCCCACACGAACGCTGCGCGAAGATTGATCATCAGTTCTAAAATGAAAAAACCAAAATTGATTTGGCGCTGCCTCAACTCACCTTATTGGCGCTCGTGGGCTTTGACACTGTTGGGTTTCATTCAGCGGCAGACTTCAAATCAAAGAGCTTGCTAAATCCACCAGCGACCAAACGGTGCCCTTCAAATAGAATTTCTTGCCCTTCCTTGGGCTGTATACGGGGATCTGCAAGTGCCTTGGCCAAACCCAAATCTCGCGCGGCTTTGTTCGGCCATTCTGTCCAAGAGAGCACCACAGTCTCTCCCGCAGTAATGGCTGCTGCAACCTGAAAATCACGCAGCTGTTCAGGTGATATGTTCAGTTTATCTCTTGCTTCCACAGCATGAAATTGCATGCCATCTGCTGCATCTGTGTCGAGCACGCAGTCTACCACTCTTGTCGCACCGTACTCTTGATAGACACGGGCGACTTCCTCGGAAAAGAGCCGATAGGCTTCAAGCTTATTGGTTGCAACAGGGATAAGGTAACAGTCAAAATAGCTCATTGTTGCTTCCTCGATCAGGTAAACCCAATAATCTATGCAAGGCCTTTTCAATTTTGAAATGGTTTGTTGCTCGTCGCTTGGTTTTGAGGCTGTAACCCGTAACAGTTCACTGTCGACGCCCATTGGTCGTTCGGTAATCAAATAAAGTTAAACCCAGCAAGTCAAGACTGATTTTGGCCAATCTTGCCATTCCGCGTCATTTCCCCTATAGGCGCGCTCATATCTGGCGTCGTTCACCCCTGGAGGAAGGTCAGATGGTTCATTGTATTGGAGAAGAACATGTCTAAAATCGTAAACCTCAAGGCCACAATTCGTGGCGGAGCAGGTAAGGGGGCCGCTCGTGCAGTACGTCGTCAGGGGCTCGTTCCCGGCGTTGTATATGGCGACAGCCAAACCCCTCAAATTATTTCCTTGACCTACAAGGATATCGAACCACACGTCAACACCGGCCGCTTCCTGTCAACATTGGTTGACGTTGAGGTTGATGGCAAGGCTGTGCGCGCAATCCCACGCGATGTGCAGTTTGACCCTGTGAAGGACCGCATCACCCACGTTGATTTCCTGCGTCTCGGCAAGGATGCCAAGATTGCGGTGAACGTGCCTGTGCATTTCAAGAATCAGGATTTGGCCCCCGGCATCAAGGCTGGTGGCGTTCTGAACATCGTTTCGCACATGGTCAGCCTGTACTGCCCAGCTGACTATATTCCCGAAGACATTTCAATTGATCTCACCGGCATGCAGGTTTCTCAATCGATTCACTTGTCCAACATCAAGTTGCCTGATCGTGTGACTTCTGCGTCGCGAGATGACGTGACACTATGTGTGATCACAGCGCAAGCCAAAGAAGAAGTTTCGGCTGATGCTCCGGCTGCTGGCGAAGTACCTGCTTCGAACCAGAAGGCGCCTGATCCAAAGGCTGCTGCTGCTCCCGCCAAGGGTGCTGCCCCGGCCAAGGGTGCTGCTGCGCCTGCCAAGGCTGCTGCCGCGCCTGCTGCGAAGAAGAAGTAAACTCGATTATGAAGGCGCATGTTCTTGTCGCAAAAGTCGAACAACTTTTGCGGAACATGCGATAGGGAGAGCCCATGTTTCTCTTTGCTGGTTTGGGTAATCCGGGATCGAGATATTCTTCCAACCGGCACAATATCGGTTTTATGGCGGCGGATGTGATTGTCCGCCGCCATTCATTTTCGCCTTGGCGCAAGAAGTTTCAGGGTGAGGTTTCCGAAGGCACGCTTGCAGGCGAGAAGGTGTTGGTGCTGAAGCCGCAAACTTTCATGAACGAGTCTGGCCGCAGCGTGGGTGAGGCGGTGCGCTATCACGATATTCCGCTTGATCAGGTTTATGTGTTTTATGATGAGCTGGATTTGGAACCGGGCAAAGTTCGGGTGAAGCTGGGCGGCGGGGCTGCTGGCCATAATGGCATTCGCTCGATTGCATCTCACATCACGCCAGAGTTCAAGCGCGTGCGCCTTGGCATTGGCCACCCGGGTGATAAGCGTTTCGTGCAGCCGCATGTGCTGGGTGATTTTGCCAAGGACGACAGGGATTGGCTGATTGCTCTGCTCGATGCCGTGGCGGACAATGTATCTATGCTGGCTGAGGGGCAAGATGAAAAATTCCAGAGCAAGGTGCATCTGAAAGTCAATCCAATAGCACCACGCCCGGCGAAGCCCCTGTTGCGTGAATCATGATCCCAATTAAATTTTTAGAAAATCTTCCGGCATAAACGGCAAATCTGTAGCGCCCGGCTTTGCACCTGCGGCGGTCAACATGGCATGGATTTGTCCGCGGTGATGTGTCTGATGATTGAAGAGCTGCACCACTAATGCGTTTTTTGGTTTATTCATCTGCTTCTGTGTCACGCCCGACACCCATGTGAGATCGCCTGCGAACCATGAGGGCTTAACATTTTGGGCCCAGTTCAATATGCTTTGATCAAAACTCAAACGCTGCGATCGAAAATCTTCCCAATTTTGAATCAGGTTAACAGAATCCGAAATGCTGGCAGTTGGCCCAGCGGTGCCGATAAATCGGCTGAGCCAAATTTGATCGGCCCAAAAAATATGCGAGAAGGTCTTTTGTATAGAGCCAAAAAATGCGCCGCGTTCCTCTTGTCGTTCCGCATCGCTTAAGCTGTCTGTAACTTCGACCAGATTCTTATTTTGCCAGAGATTATATCTGGCCATCATCAATGCATATTCTTGGGTGGGCATCGGGTGTAACTCTCAATCGCCATGGGTGTATCCAGTTAACGCTTAAACACCTTCAAGATCAATCTCGGTGAAGAACTATTTGAAACTCGGTAGCCATCTAATTCAAGTGTTTCAAATTGTTTTTTGCAAGGGTTCCCTTCACATCGTTTTCCGCCTATCAGAACGAAAAATGAAATTGATTTCGGAGAATTTTAATGGGTTTTAAGTGCGGGATTGTTGGGTTGCCGAATGTGGGCAAATCCACCTTGTTTAATGCGCTCACGCAAACATCAGCGGCGCAGGCGGCTAATTATCCCTTCTGCACCATTGAGCCCAATGTGGGCGATGTGGGCGTACCTGACCCGCGGCTGGATATTTTGGCTGGCATTGCCGGCAGTGCGCAAATCATCCCCACGCGTTTGACGTTTGTGGATATTGCGGGCCTTGTGAAAGGCGCATCGAAAGGCGAAGGCTTGGGCAACCAGTTCCTTGCGAATATCCGCGAGACGGATGCCATTGCCCATGTGGTGCGTTGCTTCGAAGATGGCGATATCACCCATGTGAATAACAAGATCGACCCGCTGGCCGATATTGAAACCATTGAAACCGAATTGATGCTGGCTGATCTGGAAGCGCTGGAAAAGCGCCAGCCTGCTGCCGAGAAAAAAGGCAAGCAGGGCGATAAGGACCAGAAGGAACTGGCCGAGCTGATGATGCGCGCGCTGGTGCTGCTGCGTGAGGGCAAGCCTGCGCGACTGGTGGAACGCAGTGTGGACGAGGAAAAGATTTTTGCCGGGCTTGGCCTGCTGTCCTCAAAGCCTGTGCTTTATGTGTGCAACGTGGAAGAGGCTTCGGCCGACAAGGGCAATGCGTTTTCCGATCGCGTAATCAAGTTTGCCAAGTCCGAAGGCAATGTGGCCGTTGTGGTTTCTGCCAAGATTGAAAGCGAAATCGCGATTATGCCAACCGCCGACCAGAAGGATTTTCTGGATGCAGTAGGCTTGGCTGAGCCTGGCCTCAACCGTGTCATTCGCGCGGGCTATGAGTTGCTTGGCCTGTTCACATACTTCACAGTGGGCCCAAAGGAAGCGCGTGCGTGGACGATCACCCAAGGCACCAAGGCGCCTGCGGCTGCGGGCGTGATCCACACCGATTTTGAAAAAGGCTTCATACGTTCTGAAACCATTGCCTATGATGATTACGTGTCAGGCAAGGGCGAAGCAGGCGCCAAACTCGCCGGCAAATTCCGCCTCGAAGGCAAGGACTATGTGGTGGCCGATGGCGATGTGATGCATTTCAGGTTTAATACCTAAGATTTTTCCTCATTGACCGACACTGGTTTTTGAGTTATACAAAAGTATAACTGGAACGTTGAGATGTCGATTGCAACACTAAGAGCTGTAGGCGGTTCGGTGATGGTATCCATTCCAAAGCCGATGCTCGAAGGACTTGGCCTTACCGCCAATGCTAAGGTGTCACTTCACCTTGATGGTGATCGCTTGGTCATCGAGCCGCGCCGAAAACCCAAATACAAGTTGGCCGAACTTTTGGAGCAATGTGATCTGGAAACGCCCGCGCATCCTGAAATATCGGAGTGGGATAGCCACCAACCCCAAGGCAAAGAAATCATCTGATGGAGCGCGGGGATATTTGGCACGTCGATCTCAATCCGACGCGTGGTCGCGAACAGGCCAACCCGCGTTTTGTTCTGATCTTGACGCCAAAATCATTTAATCAGTTGGGAACCCCCATTGTTGTTCCCATCACAACGGGTGGTGATTTTGCGCGCGAGAAGGGCTTTGCAGTTTCTCTTTCTGGTGCCGGAACAAATGCAAGCGGAGTCATCCTATGCCACCAGTTGCGCGCGCTTGACCTTAAATCACGTGGCGCAAAGTTCTCTGAAAAAGTGCCAGAGTTTATCGTGGAGGAAGTTCTGGCGCGTGTAGCGGCGTTGTTTGAATAAGCTTGGCATAAAGAGTCAGTTCGCCGATGGCGATGTGATGCATTTCAGGTTTAATACCTGATCAACAGCTCAATCCTGAGGAATGACCTGACTATTGATGAAGCCACCCAAAGACTTTTGGTCAATCGGGAAGGACGGCAAGGGTGAGAATATTCTTTTAGCAATATTATTACACTCTAGTCAGGATCGATTTTCTTTGGCAGTCTGTCGGAAATCAAAATCATCGGGAGGAACTCATGGATCGTCGTAAATTTTTTGGCAAAACTGTTGTCACGGCTGCGAGCGCTGGTGCTGTTTTGGCGGCACCCGCCATTGCCCAGTCAATGCCAGATGTCAAATGGCGATTGACGTCTAGCTTTCCAAAGTCGCTGGACACGATTTTTGGCACCGCCAATACGTTTTCCAAATACATTGCCGAAGCCACCGACAACAAGTTCCAGATACAGGTTTTCGCTGCAAATGAAATCGTGCCCGGCTTAGAGGCCGCCAATGCCGTGGGTTCGGGTGCCGTGGAAATGTGCCACACGGCCAGCTATTATTATTGGGGCAAGGATCCGACTTTTGCCTTGGCCACAGCCGTTCCTTTCGGCCTCAATTCCCGTCAGCAAAATGGCTGGATGTATTATGGCGGCGGCATAGACCTGATGAATGAATTCTATGCCACCAAGAATTTGGTTGCATTCCCCTGTGGCAACACAGGTGCGCAAATGGGCGGCTGGTTCCGCAAAGAAATCAAGTCATTGGCCGATTTGCAAGGCGTCAAAATGCGAATTGGTGGCTTCGGTGGTAAGGTGATTTCCAAGTTGGGCGTGGTGCCGCAACAAATTGCCGGCGGCGAAATTTATCAAGCCTTGGAAAAAGGCACGATTGATGCCGCAGAATGGGTGGGGCCCTATGACGACGAAAAGCTTGGTTTCTATAAGGTTGCGCCGAACTATTACTATCCTGGTTGGTGGGAAGGTGGCGCCATGTTGCATGTGATGATCAACTCGGCCAAATGGGCAGAATTGCCTGCTGCCTATAAGTCTGTGCTCAAGACGGCAGCGCAAGCCGCCAATGCAGACATGCAAGCCAAATATGATGCCGGCAATCCACCAGCGCTACGCCGATTGGCCGCCGCAGGGGCAAAGTTCTTCCCCTTCCCGCAGGATGTGATGGATGCCAGCTTCAAGGCTGCCAATGAGACCTATGCTGAAATCAATTCGAAAAACCCGGCCTTCAAGAAAATTTATGACAGCATGGTGGCTTTCCGCAAGGATGCCTATCTCTGGGCGCAGTTTAGCGAATACCAGTTTGATGCCTTTATGATGG
>JAGWUY010000238.1 GCA_028868255.1 Alphaproteobacteria bacterium
CGTTTGGCACCTCGATGTCGGCTCATCACATCCTGGGGCTGGAGAAGGTCCCAAGGGTTCGGCTGTTCGCCGATTAAAGTGGTACGTGAGCTGGGTTCAAAACGTCGTGAGACAGTTTGGTCCCTATCTGCCGTGATTGTAGGAGAATTGAGAGGATTTGTCCTTAGTACGAGAGGACCGGGATGAACACACCTCCGGTGGACCTGTTATCGCGCCAGCGGTACAGCAGGGTAGCTATGTGTGGACGGGATAACCGCTGAAGGCATCTAAGCGGGAAACCCACCTCGAAACAATTTCTCCCTTGAGAGCCGAGGAAGACGACCTCGTTGATAGGCCAAGTGTGGAAGGGCAGTAATGTCTGTAGCTTATTGGTACTAATCGCTCGAACGGCTTGATCATTCTCATTATTTATGCCCATCTTTGATGGAGCATCATTCGAAAAACAAATATTGTGCTTCAGGACGGTTTTAACAAAAACCGTTTATCTGTCTTTCGCCGGCCTGGTGGCTTTGGCGGGGCGTCCATACCCGATCCCATCCCGAACTCGGCCGTAAATCACCCCAGCGCCAATGGTACTTCGTCTTAAGACGCGGAAGAGTAGGTCGCTGCCAGGCCTGCGAAAGACAGATATAACCAGTTTCTCTTGAAATTGCTCTCACACTTCATGACGATCAACAGATACAAAAACCCGCCGATCCAGAAATGGTCGGCGGGTTTTTTGTTTTGGAGATCATTGGCTATCACTGCAAATTCCTTTTTGCGCTGATCGCTGTGTTCGCTTAAATATTTTCGCGGCTGTAGATTTCGAAGGGCAGGATGTGGGTTTGGGGGGTTGCGTCTTTGCCGGCCTTTTGCGCGTTGATCATGCCGGTGATGGTTACCTCAGCGAAGGCTTCCAATTGATAAGAAATCGCCAAGGTCAGGCTTCCATCCAGCAAACCTTGACGGGTCGATTCCATCATCTGATAGCCGATGCAATGGACGTGGCCAGCCTTGCCGGTTGAGCGCAGCGCGCGTAAGGCACCGGAAATGCCGCCGCCTGCCACATAAAGGGCGGATAAATCCGAATGCTGGTGGATCAATTTTTCTGTCATCTCTTCGGCCACCGAGGCCGTTTCAAAGGTGGAGATGGCTTCGAGAACTTGTGTGTCTGGGGCGTATTCGCGGAAGTAAGACCTGAAGCCCGCTTCATTCATCTCCTGACAGCGGAAACGGTGGTTGCCCACCAGAATACCAATCTTGCCCACACCTTTGGTAAATTTGTGAAAGACCCAAGCCGCAGTTCGCCCGACTTTCCAATTGTCGAAGCCCACATAATTCACACTGCCTGTGGCCGACAATTGCGTGATCAGTGCGAAGACCGGAATATTGCGCTGCGCGAGTGCTTCAACAGCTTGGGTGATCAACGGGTGGACTGGGGCAACAACACCGATGGCGTCACAGTTTTCTCCTAAAGTAATGAGGTGATTGGCCAAAGATTCGGGTGACAGGTCTTCGGCATAGATGATGCTCACTTCAATGCGCTGGCCCTCAACCTTTTCGGCAGCAGCTTGCAGCGCTGCTCCCAGCATTTTGTAAAAGGTGCGGGTGGGCTGCAACAGCAGAAAGCCAAAGCGCAATTTGGGTCGCCAGGTGTTGATTTGTGATTTGATGGTGCCCAAGCCATAAAAGCCAACGGCCTCAGCTGCTTGTAAAACCGCTTTGATGGTTTCTTCGCGCACTTTTTCAGGTTCGTTCAAAACACGATTGACGGTGCTGATGGAAAGCCCGGCTTGTTTTGCCACATCACTGATCTTGGCTCTGGCCATTTTGCCTTCATTTCATTTTATTTCATTTGAAACGCGTATGATTGAGACGAATTGATATGAATTGCGCTGTCTCATGTCAAACACCATTGCAGTTTCTGAATCATTTTGCAACAACCATTCTAAATTGAGTGCGGAATGCACTGAACATTCTGGGAGTCGGACGTGGACGATCTGCAATATGGCACACGCAACAAGCGCGGGGATTGGGCTCCCAATACCCACCCCCAGATCCCGTTTTTCTGGAGCAAGCCGCTTGATCTCGGCAAGTGGGTGACGTTTCTCGTTGGTTATGTCTGGCCGTGGAATGCCTTCCACATGGCGGTGACGCTGATTTACTGGAACTATTTGTTGCCGGACTTCGAAACGATGAAGACGCTCAGTTGGGGTTGGGCGCTCTGGCTTTATGCTGTCAATGGCATCGGCATATTCGCGATGTATGGCTCAATTGAATTTTTCTATTACTGGAAGCGCCGCCAAGGCACGCGCTTTAAATACAATTCCAAATTCCCCTCAGAACAGCCATCCGACGTGTTTTGGTTCAAGAGCCAGAACATCGATAATTTTCTGAAATCCTATGTTTATGGCATCGTGTTCTGGACACTGGTGGAAGTGTTGATCCTGTGGAGCTTTGCCAATCATTATGTGCCGTGGCTGGATTGGTCAGCGCATCCTGTGTGGCTCGCTGTGTTGTTGCTGGCCACGCCGCTGATCCATGAAGTGCATTTCTTCACCATTCACCGCATCATCCACATTCCCATTCTCTACAAGTGGGTGCATTCGCTGCATCACAATTCCGTCAACCCTTCGCCGTGGTCATCACTGTCCATGCATCCGGTTGAAACCTTTCTCTATCATGGCGTGGCCTTCTGGCATTTGGTGTTGTTTTCAAATCCGCTCATTGCGCTGTTTCAACTCAACATGGCGGGTTATGGCGCCATCAATGGCCATATTGGCTTCGACAAGCTGGAACTCAACGATGAAACCACGCTCGATAGCCATGCCTATCTGCATTACCTGCACCACAAATATTTTGAAGTGAACTATGGCGGCGATGGCCTGATCCCCCTCGATCAGTGGTTTGGCTCTTGGCACGATGGTTCAAAAGAAGCGCAAGACCGCATGGAGGCCCGCTACGCCGCCAAGGTGGCGCGGCTCAATGCAAAGCAATGAAATTCATGACGCATGAATCCGCCAATCACGGCGGCAATTAAGGGAGGAACCAAAGATGAAGAAATTTCTTACAATTCTGGCTGCAACGGCTGCTTTGGCCGCGTTCGCACCATCAGCAGATGCAGCAAAGATTGCTGTTGTCGGTGGCTCGAACGACGATGCATTCTGGAACCTGATCAAGAAGGGCTTGGATGATGCCCGCCCTGGCGTTGAAGCCAATGGCGGCTCAGTCAATTATCTGCGCCTTGTTAACTATGACAATTTTGCTCCAGATGTTGTGGGCTTGATCCGCACAGCCATCAGCCAGAAGGTTGATGGTCTGGTCATTCCTGATTGGGTTCCTGAATCAGAAGACCCAGCCATCAAGGATGCTATGAAAGCTGGCATCAAGGTGATCTTGATGAATGCAGGCGGCGGCGAAAAGGCCAAAGAACTGGGCGCGCTGAACTATGTGGGCTCTGATGAATATACCGCGGGCGTGGCCGGCGGCACCTATTTTGGAAGCCATGGCGCCAAGCATGTACTGTGCGTCAACACCATTCCGGGTGCGGCAAATCTGGAAGCCCGTTGTAAGGGCGTTGTTGATGGTATCACCAAAACAGGCGGCAAGGCAGAACAGCTGCCGCTCCCATCAACCAGCTTTGGCAACGCCACTGCTATTGCTGAAGCGATTAAGGCCGAAATCATCAAGGACGGCACAATTGACGGCATCATCAATATCGGTGCTGCTGATGCTGATGCTGGCGCATTGGGCATTCAACAATCCGGCAAAAAGATCATGCATGGCACATTTGATTTGAACAAGTCGGTGCTTGAACGCATCAAGGGTGGCACACAGGCTTTTGCTATTGACCAACAGCCCTATTTGCAGGGTCTTCTGGCGGTAAACTTACTCGCAGGTTATATCGATTTCGGCACAGTGTTGCCGACTTTCCCAGTGCTCACAGGCCCTGGTGTTGTTGATGCCTCAAACATTGATGCCACGCTGAACGGTGTTGCCAAAGGCGCACGTTAATCCAGCGCTGACTTCTAAATTCCGGCCCGGGCTTTTATGCTCGGGCCGACG
>JAGWUY010000239.1 GCA_028868255.1 Alphaproteobacteria bacterium
TTTCTGAACGGTGGCTACAAAGCGCTGCTGAAGTTGCGCGACCAGAAAGTGATCAAGGCTTTCGGCGCAGGGGTGAATGAATGGCAAGTATGTGAGACTTTGGCCAAAGCCGGAGATTTTGATCTTTTTCTGCTGGCAGGCCGCTACACACTTTTGGAACAAGAGGCGCTGAACTCTTTCCTACCGCTGTGCGAGGAACGTGGCATCGGCATTGTTCTGGGCGGGCCGTATAATTCTGGCATTCTGGCCACAGGCCCGGTGAAGGGGGCCTTCTATAATTATGACCCCGCGCCCAAAGCCGTTTTGGAGCGCGTAGCGCGCATTGCAGCGGTATGCAAAAAGCACAAGGTCAAATTGCCGGAAGCTGCCTTGCGCTTCCCACTGCTGCATCCATCGGTCGTCTCGGTCATTCCAGGAGCAGTCTCGCCCGCCCAAGTGGCGCAGAATGTGAAAACCCTCAGCGCCAAAATCCCCAAAGCCTTGTGGAAGGATTTAAAAGCCCAAGGTTTGATGGATGCGCAGGCCAAAACATGATTGTTGATGCTCACCATCATTTTTGGAACCCCGCACGCGGTGACTATGGCTGGATGAGTGGCGCTGGCTTGGAGCATTTGCGCCGCCCCATTTTGCCAAAAGACTTTGCGCCGCATCTGAAGGCCCAGGGCATTGATAAAACCGTGCTGGTGCAGGCTGCCCCCACGGTGGCGGAAACGGAATATCTTCTAGGCATCGCGGACACGACGGACCATGTGGCCAAAGTGGTGGGCTGGGTGAATTTTGAAAATCGCGCCGATGTGAAACATCTCGAGCGTTTGGTCAAACACCCCAAATTTGCCGGTGTTCGCCCCATGATTCAGGATTTGCCAGACCCGGAATGGATGCACCGGACGGATGTGCAATGGGCCTTTGATGCGATGATTGATCTCGATCTCACCTTTGATGCCTTAGGCTTTCCGCAACATCTAGAACACTTCTTGCGGCTGTTTCAGCGCTATCCCACATTGCGCTGCGTGGTGGATCACGGGATGAAGCCCCGCATCCGCAATGGCGAATTTGAAAGCTGGGCCAAGGGCATGACGCTGATTGCACGAGAAACAAAGGCCTACTGCAAGGTGTCAGGTCTGGCGACGGAAGCTTCAGTCGGATGGAGAACCGAGACGCTTTTGCCGTATATCCGTCATATCATTGATGTGTTTGGGCCGGCACGGGTCATGTTTGGCTCGGATTGGCCCGTATTGGAGTTGAATGGTACCTTTGATACATGGCTCGCAACCGCACATAAAGCGATACAACCATCTGAAGAAAAAGCAATTTTCGGGGAAACTGCGCGACAATTCTACCGGTTCAAATAATGATGTTAAAAAATCAAAAAATAAGGTTCGAACACATTAAGTATTGATGTAAAAACATCTTTACATCATTTCGTCATGCTGTCATGTTGCCCTCACCAACAGGGAGTGGCCACCATGATCGATCGCACATCCGCAGCCCAAGGGCACCCGCAAATCCGCGCCGAATTGAATGCGCTGGGCCTGCGTTGGTTGAGGGCCATTCACTGGAATGAAGATGCCGCAGCCTTGCAGGAGCGTGCGCTGTGTGATGAGGAAGTGGTGGAAACCGCCGATGGTGCAGTGCTGGCCACCACAGGTCAACACACGGGCCGCAGCCCCAAGGACAAATTTATTGTGCTGGATGAAAACACGGCCGGCACTGTGTGGTGGGCTAACAACGCCGCGATGTCACCCGCGCATTTTGAACGCCTCAAAACAGACTTCATGGCCCATGCCCGGTTGAGGTCATTGCATGTGCAGGATTTGGAAGCCTGTGCTGACCCCGCCCACCGTGTGAACATCCGCGTTATCACGGAGTTGGCCTGGCACAGTCTTTTCATGCGCCATTTGTTGAAGCCAGTGCAAGCTGATGAATTCGTCAGTGAGCTGACGATTATTGATCTTCCCAGCTTCAAGGCTGATCCTGCAATTCACGGCACGCGCAGCGAAACCGTCATTGTCCTCGACATCACCAACAAGCTGGTGCTGATCGGCGGCACAGCCTATGCCGGTGAAATGAAGAAGGCTGTCTTCACCTATTTGAACCATGTGCTGCCTGATGCGGGCGTGTTGCCCATGCATTGCTCGGCCAATGTGGGCAAAGCCGGCGACACGGCGATTTTCTTCGGCCTATCGGGCACTGGCAAAACCACATTATCGACGGATCCTGATCGCGCCTTGATCGGCGATGATGAACATGGCTGGGGCGAAAATGGTATCTTTAATTTTGAAAATGGCTGCTACGCCAAGGTCATCAATCTGAGTGCTGAAAATGAACCTGACATTTTCAGAACCACCACCCTGAAAGGGACAGTGCTGGAAAATATCGTGCTTGATCGCACCACCAACCGACCTGATTTTGCTGATGGTTCACTCACCGAGAACACCCGTGCGGCCTATCCTTTGAGTGCCATTGCCAATGTGCAAGCCTCACGCGTGGGCCCAGCCCCCAAAACCATCATCATGCTCTGTGCAGATGCCTTTGGTGTTTTACCTCCCATCGCAAAACTCAACGCCGCACAGGCCATGGACATGTATTTGGCTGGCTACACCGCAAAACTGGCAGGCACCGAACGTGGTGTGAAGCAGCCCGAAGCCACCTTCTCTGCCTGCTTCGGCGCACCATTCTTGCCGCGCCATCCCACCCATTATGCCGCCATGTTGGGCGAGCGCATGGCCAGGGGTGAAGTGCGCTGTTTCCTGCTCAACACGGGTTGGACAGGTGGTGCCTATGGTGAAGGCACACGCATGAAACTTGTCACAACACGCGCCATGTTGAAGGCGGCCCTCAAAGGTGAGTTGGATAGAGTGGCTTGCCGCCTTGACGAGAATTTTGGCTTTGAAGTGCCGATATCGATTCCTAGCGTCGACGAAAAATTGCTCAATCCGCGCCAGACTTGGGCCACCGTTGATGCATATGACCAAGCCGCAACCCAGCTGAAAGCCATGTTTGTGAATGCGCTGGCAAAGCTCAAGCCACCTCAGCCAGCACAGCTGCATGCGGCCGAATAATTATTGCGGTTCAGGCAAATCAACCCCACTGGGCATAGTTGTCGGGTCAAAATCATAAGTTTGGTTTTGGCCCGACGTGTTATCTATGACTACAATTTGAATGGCTTCATCCGTTTGGCCAATAGATACAACCGTCACATCAAGTGGCTGGCCGGAATCAGTATCTATCAATTGCAGCGCTGCGCCAACCGCCACAGTGGAACCATCATCCAAGCTTACTTGTGCCCCGCTATCAACATTCACACCATCCCACGCCAGAGCCACGCGGGTTGTCAAAGCTAAGGCCACAAAAGCAATCATGTAAGTCTTCATCACGTCCCCCAAATCACTTGTCCAGAGCACCTCGACCTGCACAAATAAGTCATCCGCGCCCTAAGTCACATTTTTTGATTAACCGATCCGATTTTTGGTGATTATGTCAAATGTCAGGTCGATCTCACCATCAAGCCCAGCAACAGTGGCAAAACTACAAGCGATTTGTCAAATCGCCTGTGGCAGCTGTGGAAAATCAAACGCCAAGTTTCATCACAACCCAACTGGTGAAGCCACAAGCGACACTTGAAACCACCGTACCCCAGACAAGATCAATGATGGCAATCTTAGCCCCAAAACCCTGAAGAACGGAAAGGGCAGTCAAATCATAAGTGGCGTATGCCACAAACCCCAAAGCTGCACCCCATAGCATGGCTTCACTTACGGCGCCGGCTTTCACCCCCGGCAAAATCGCAAAAGCACAAAGCCCTGCCGCATAGACCAGATAGAATGCCAAGGCTGCTGCCATATTGGGTTGCTTGCGCAATAGGTCTCCCATTTCAGCCACATAAGTGCCACGCGCCACAAACATCAGCCAAATCATATCAATGGCCACAAAGCTTAAGAGTGCGATTACATAGGCAGCGAGAGTTTTTGTCATGGGTGATGAACCTTGGAGTTGGGCGTTTCGCCAATGGTGATGGGTGGGGTGAGTGGGG
>JAGWUY010000240.1 GCA_028868255.1 Alphaproteobacteria bacterium
GCAGCCTTGGCCACCCGGGGCATCAAGATTTATGCAGACAATTGCGCCGCCTGCCATGGCGACCAAGGCCAAGGCAACAAGGATATGGGCGCACCGCAACTCAACGATGCGATCTGGCTTTACAAAGGTGATTTGGCCTCCATAGAAGCCCAGATCAACAACCCTCACCACGGCATGATGCCCGCTTGGGGCTCAAAGTTGGGTGACGTCACGGTGAAAGAATTGGCGGCATTTGTTCATTCCCTCGGAGGCGGCGAATAACAAGTGGCACCGGTAACACTCATTGAGCGGCAAGACGTAAAGGCAGTCAATACAGGGGCCAAAGCCCAAGGCTTGCCACTCTACAGCAAGCGTTCCAAAATTTTTCCAAAGCGCGCCAGCGGGGAGTTCCGCCGATTGAAGTGGATCATCATGCTGGTGACTTTAGGTATCTATTATATCACCCCTTGGCTGCGATGGGACCGTGGCGCCTACGCCCCGGATCAAGCCGTGTTGATCGACATGGCGCATCGGCGCTTTTATTTCTTTTTTATCGAAATCTGGCCGCAGGAATTTTTCTATGTAGCGGGACTTTTGGTCATGGCGGGTGTCGGCCTGTTTCTGGTCACATCCGTTGTGGGCCGCGCGTGGTGTGGCTACACCTGTCCGCAGACAGTTTGGACCGATCTCTTCATCGCCGTTGAAGGCTTTTTCGAGGGAGATCGCAATGCCCGCATCAAGCTAGATGCATCGCCGTGGAGCTTCCGCAAATTGCGCTTGCGGGTGGCCAAACACATTGTCTGGGTCTTGATTGCGGTGGCAACAGGCGGGGCCTGGATCTTCTATTTCGCTGATGCACCAACATTGCTCAAGAATTTTTTCATAGGCCAAGCCCCCTTCGTGGCTTATGCAACAGTCGGCATTCTGACCGCCACAACTTATGTTTTCGGCGGCCTGATGCGCGAGCAAGTTTGCATTTACATGTGCCCCTGGCCCCGCATTCAGGCCGCGATGCTGGATGAGGATTCACTGGTTGTCACTTACAATGATTGGCGCGGTGAACCCCGCAGCCACGGCGCCAAAAAAACCGCAGCACAGGGCATCGTGGCAGGCGATTGCGTGGATTGCAATGCCTGTGTTGCTGTTTGCCCCACTGGCATAGACATCCGCGATGGCCAGCAGTTGGAATGCATAACCTGCGCACTGTGCATTGATGCTTGCGATGCCGTGATGGAGAAAATTGAAAGGCCAAAAGGGCTGATCTCATATTCAACACTGCGCGACTATAACCACAACAAGGCCTTGGCCAAAGACCCAACCACAGGTGAGCTTTCACCCAAACTGATTCGCGACGACAAAGGCGCATTTATCAGCAATGTACGCCATTTTGATTGGCACATTTTATTCCGCCTGCGCACTTTTATCTATATTGGCCTATGGAGCGCCATTGGCCTAGCCATGCTCTATTTCTTGCTCACGCGTGACCGTTTGCAACTTAACGTGCAGCATGACCGCAATCCGCTTTTTGTGCAGCTGTCTGATGGCTCAATCCGCAATGGTTATACGATCAAGATTTTAAACATGATTCCTGAGCCACGCCGCATCAAAATAGCAATTGATGGCCTGCCCGGTGCCCAAATATCCATAGCCGAAATGCCAGAAATGCGGGGCCGCAGCGCTGACCTAGAAGTGGAACCCGACAAACTTCGCTCAATCCACCTGTTTGTTTCACAGCCAGCGCAAATGCTGGCGAAAGGACAAGCGACCTTCAGCATTCTGGCCAATGACAGCCAATCCTTTGAACATGACACATATGCCGCACAATTTGATGTGCCGGAGGCAAAGAAATGAGTGACATAACAGTGGCAAAGCCCATCACCGGAAAACATATTGCTTGGATGTTCATCGCCTTCTTCGGCGTGATTTTTGCCGTCAATATTTTGATGGCCGTGATTGCGGTGAAAAGCTGGACGGGGCTGGTGGTTGAAAACTCGTATTTGGCCAGTCAGCAGTTTAACGCAGACGTGCAAGCCTTGAGAAAATCTGAAGCCTTGGGTCTGTCGCATGTTCTGCACTATGCGAACGGCAAACTGCTGCTCACTGTCACAGGCGCAAATGGCCAACCTTTGAACACACCAGCCGTAAAGATCAGCATTGGCCGCCCCGTGGACAATGGTGAAGATCAAACCTTGACCGCCACGGCAACTGCCGATCATGCCTTTATCGCCGAAACCACGTTGGGTTCAGGCGTGTGGACTGGCGAACTTTCGGCAAAAATGCCAGATGGACAAACCTGGCGTCGCCCCTTCAAGCTCGTGGTTGAGGGCAAATAGAATGACCTGCTGTGTTGGCCCCATTGCTGGTGATATTGCCCATAAAACGGCTGCGGGCCAAGATCAGATTCTGGCTGAAGAGTTAAAGCACGGCGCCAAACATTTGGGTGATGGTTCGCTGCTCTACACCCTGTCCGTTCCCGGCATCCACTGCGGCCAATGCATTTCAACGATTGAGAGCAAGCTTTCAAAGCTGGCTTCTGTGAAATCCGTACGCGCCAACCTATCACTGCGCCGCGTGACTTTCGGCTTGTCCAGTGAAGCCCAATCCCCCCTGCTCGTGGTGAACGCGCTGGAAGAACTGGGTTATGCCAGCCAATCCTTGGATGATGAGTGGGCAAACCCCATCGATACGGAATTTCGCTTGCTGGTGCGCTCGCTCGCTGTCGCTGGTTTTGCCACCGCCAACATCATGCTTTTGTCGGTGTCTGTTTGGTCTGGCGCAAGTGGGGCCACGGCCCAATTGTTCCACTTCCTGTCAGCATTGATTGCCATTCCCACAGTGGCCTATGCCGGGCGGCCTTTTTTTAGATCTGCGATGTCTGCGCTTTCCCACCGCCGCATGAATATGGATGTGCCTATTTCCTTGGGCGTCATCCTCGCCACCTGCATGTCGCTTTATGAAAGCTTTTCCAGCACTGGCCATGCCTATTTTGATGCGGCTGTCTCGCTGCTGTTCTTCCTGCTTATTGGCCGCACATTAGATTATTTAATGCGCACCAAGGCGCGGGACGCCGTAAGCCGCCTCAGCCGCTTGGCTGCCAAAGGCGGATTGGTGGTGAATGCCTCTGGCGAAACAAACTATCTGCCGCTGAATGGTATCAAGCCCGGCATGATTGTGCGCGTAGCAGCGGGAGAACGCATCCCCGTGGATGGCACGATAGTCGATGGTATAAGCGATGTGGATCGCTCACTGGTTACTGGCGAAAGCGAGCCTGTGCGGTTGACAAAGAGTGCAAGCATCGAAGCTGGAACACTCAACCTCACAGGTGCCCTTGACCTGCGCGTAGACCGCGATGCATCGCAATCTTTCTTGTCTGAAGTTCTGGAGATGATGCAGGCCGCAGAGCAAGGCCGTGGCACCTATTTGCGGCTGGCAGACCGCATGGCCAAAATGTACTCGCCGCTGGTTCACCTCTTGGCTTTCACCACTTTGGTTGGTTGGCTGATTTACACGGGCGGCAACTGGCATGTCTCCATCACCACAGCCATTTCCGTTTTGATCATCACCTGCCCATGTGCGCTTGGACTTGCCGTACCGGTGGCCCATGTGTTGGCGGCCTCTCGGCTGTTCACTGTCGGCGTTTTGATGAAAGATGGTTCAGCGCTGGAACGCTTGGGTGAAATCAATCATGTGGCTTTTGACAAGACGGGCACCTTGACCACCAATATGCCACGCCTAAGCCTCAACACCATTCCGCGTGGCCCGTTTTCAGCCATGGCCAAAGCCTTGGCCCTGCGCAGCATTCACCCTGCCGCCCGCGCCTTGGCCAAGGCCTTGGATGAAAAACCCATCACAACAATCACCGCGATTCACGAAGTGCCAGGCCACGGCGTCGAGGGTCGCTTTGAAGGGCGACTGGCGCGCTTGGGCCGCATGGAATGGGTGTCTGAAATCAGTCACCCCGCACAGCCTGGCACCATAGTTTCAGGCCTTGCTTTTGCCGTTGAAGGCTCACCCATTTTTAGAGTCGAACTGGATGAAACGTTGCGCCCGAGT
>JAGWUY010000241.1 GCA_028868255.1 Alphaproteobacteria bacterium
TCTATTTCCAAGAAGATGATGCACGCATTTTTGCTGAGCTTCTCGCCGAAACGGCCCATCTAAAAATAGCTGCACCGACCATTTTAGAAACGACAATTGCGGCGGTCAGCCGGCGTGGCCCGGATGCAGCAGGCCATATCCGAAGTTTTGTCCGGGACGCGGAAATTAAAGTCATGCCTTTTGGTGAGGTGGAATATGAAATCGCGATCGATGCCTTCTTGCGATACGGCAAGGGTCGGGGAAATCGCGCGCAGTTGAACTTCGGGGACTGCATGTCTTATGCCGTTTCTAAAATTGAAGGATTGCCCCTGCTGTTCAAGGGCGATGACTTCCGCCTTACGGATGTGGACTGCGCGATTTAGCCCGCGTTGGGATAAAGCTTCACTTCAGCCCCCTTGCGGGCAGACTTTGCAATGAAGTCCCACGCATAATTGGCGTAAGAGCGGAAGACATAAACATCGATGATATTTGCTTCAATCACATGGATCAACGCACCCACTTCCGCAAACAACATGCGGCGCACGGTGCCGGGCTTGTAATCATCACTGATCAAATCGAGCGATGAGCCCTTCATCAAAATCTCGCGCACGCCTTCACCTTCGAGGCGAATGATGGCGCGCATATCCGACACATCAACAGCCAGTGAGTGGATGCTGCCCAACGCCGTGCGCAAATCGGCAAGCAGGGTCGGGGCCTTTGAGCGACCGCACAGCACCAACCATTGATCAGGCGAAAGCCACAGTACAGTGACATCACCCCAGCTGGAGGATGTGCGCGGCAACTTTGGCAAGTCAACCTCAAGCACAGACTTCACAGCGGCCATGAATTTTTTATCGGTCGTCGCGCCGCGCAGATCAATCATGCCGCGCTCAGACATCTCACGCATGGAGATCGAAATATTGTCTGAAGCACCGCGATGCGCTAACGGGCTTTCAAATTGAACGTCAAGCATTGATGCGTCCGCCTTCCTTGTCATAGAAAACTGTATCTGTGATTTTGGCTTTCATCACCTTGCCGCCTTCCAGCGGGAAAGAAATGGTTTCGCCCATGCGTGCCCGGCCATTTTCAATCAGCGCCATGGCGATCGAACGGCCCAATGTGGGGGACATGTAAGATGATGTCACTTGGCCAATCATCTCCATAGGTGGTTTGTCTTTGACCGCGCGCACGGCATAGGCGCCATCTGGCAACACATCATTCGGCTCTTCAGTGAGAAGGCCTACAAGCTGTTTGCGGTTTGGCCCTTTGAGATAGGATTGCTCCAGCGAGCGCTTGCCCAAGAAGTCTGCCTTCTTTTTTGAAACCATGCCATCCATGCCAACGTCAACCGGAGTGGTCGTCCCATCGGTTTCATCGCCGATCACAATATAGCCCTTCTCCGCGCGCAGCACATGCAGCGCTTCTGTGCCATAAGCCGTCAATCCATGCTCTTCACCGGCTGCCATAATGGCCTTCCACAGACCCAATCCATTGTTGGAAGGTGTGGCGACTTCATAGGAAAGCTCACCCGAGAAACTGATGCGATAGATGCGCACGCGATAGCCACCCAAATGCCCGACCTTGAACGACATATGCGGGAAGGCCTCATTTGACACATCAAAGTCAGGTTCCAGCTTGGCCAGCACGTCGCGCGCCTTGGGGCCTGCAATGGCAAACTGTGACCATTGTTCGGTGACGGGTGTCACATAAACTTTATAGTGCGTCCACTCCGTTTGCAGCCATTCCTCAAGCCAAGCGGCAATCCGATCCGCACCGCCAGATGTTGTGTGCATCAGAAAATGATCATCTGCCAGCCGCACGGTTACGCCGTCATCTGTCAAGAAGCCCAGCTCATTCATCATCAGGCCATAGCGGCATTTGCCCACTTTGAGCGAAGAGAACATATTGGTGTACATGCGGTCCAAAAATTCTGCCGCATCCGGCCCCTTGATCTCGATCTTGCCCAAGGTGGATGCATCAAGCAGGCCAACATTATTCCGTACACAGAGGATTTCCCGTGCGATAGACGCATGCTTGTCTTCACCTGCTTGCGAATAAGTATAAGCACGGCGCCATTGGCCCACGGGTTCCCATGTTGCGCCATGGTCCACGTGCCACTGATAAATGGCGGTGCGGCGCACGGGCAGGAACAGTGCGCCCGTATGCGCGCCTGCAATAGAACCAAATGAATAGGGCGTATAAGGAGGCCGGAAAGTGGTGATGCCGATTTCTGGGATTGTCTTTCCCGTGGCTTCAGCCAGCACACCGAGACCATTGAGGTTCGATGTCTTGCCCTGATCGGTCGCCATACCGAATGTAGTGTAGCGCTTGGTGTGTTCCACCGATTCATAGCCTTCGCGCTGTGCAAGTTCGAGATCAGCAGCGGTCACATCATTCTGGAAGTCTATGAAATGCTTGTTACCTTCATTGTAGTTGCCCGTGGCGGGCGCAAACCACAAACTCTCCAAAGCGCCACGTGATGGCTCTTCCACCACAAGCTTGGCTGCTTTCACAGCTTTTGCCTTTTTGAGGACTGATTTTGCAGCCGCTTCACCTGCGGCCTGTGCTTCCACCAAAGTGTCTGCCACGCTCATCGTACCATTGGCTCCGCCCACAGCAGATATAGCATCGGTGTGGGACAGGGGCCTGAAGCCCTGCAACGTGTCGTCAAATTTGATCTTGCCGCCATTGTGGCACCACAGATGCAGCGCGGGGTTCCACCCGCCCGACATCGCGATAAAATCACATTCCATGCGGCGCTCGGTGATCACGCGACCTTGGCCTTTGCGGTAAGCGGCAATCTTCACCGCCTTCACTTCAAGAACACCTTCAACCGCAGACACAACTGAACTGAGCGACACATCAATGCCTTCAGCCATTGCGCGTTTCACCAGATCACCATCCGACCGAGCGCGGCTATCCACCACATGCACATTCACGCCGGCCTCCTTCAAGGCAAAGGCGGTGAGGTAAGCATCATCATTGTTGGTGAACACAACGCCAGTGTTGCCGGGCGCAACCGCATAACGCGAAACCATGCCGCGCACGGCAGAAGCCAGCGAAATATTAGGGCGGTCATTATTGGCAAATGCAATGGGACGTTCCAAAGCACCCGTGGCAATGATCACATGGTCTGCCCTGATTTTCCATAAGCGGTGGCGCGGCGCACCAGAGGCCAAGATGGCGGGCGCATGATCGCCCACGCGCTCATGTGCCATCAGATAATTCTGGTGAAAATGGCCAACCACAGTGGTGCGCTTCAACACATGCACAGTGGGTAAAGCACAAACGCGCGCCGCCACTGCCTTTGCAAAATCGTCAACGCATTGCTCATCAATCTTGCCAGCAGTGAGATCAGCAATGCCGCCCAGTTCCGGGTTTTCATCGCACAGCAAAACCTTGGCTCCCGCGGCGGCGGCAGCCTCTGCGGCCACCAGCCCGGCAATGCCGCCCCCCACCACCAACACATCGGCGTGGATGTGCATGTGTTCATAAACATCCGGATCGCGGCCTTCTGGCGCCTTGCCAAGACCAGCCGAACGGCGGATCACCGGTTCATAAACATGTTTCCAGAAACTCTGCGGCCACATAAAGGTTTTGTAGTAAAAACCGCCCGGCAAAAAGCGCGAAAATTTGCTGTTGATCGCACCAATATCAAACTTCAAAGAGGGCCAACGGTTCTGGCTGACAGCCGAAAGCCCATCAAAAACCTCCACCTGCGTGGCCCGCAAATTGGGCTCATGCCTGTTGGCAATGCCCACCCCCACCAGCGCATTCATTTCTTCTGAGCCGAGGCCCACAACACCACGCGGGCGGTGATATTTAAAACTGCGGCCAAACACTTTCTGGCCAGAAGCAAGAACAGCCGAAGCCACGGTATCACCCGCAAAGCCAGACACATCCTTGCCATCAAAGCTGAAATTCACACGGCGAGCGCGATCAATGCGGCTGCCACCGGTGGAGAGACGATAAGGTTTGCTGGCCATTATTTTTGTGCCTTCATGCGTGCTTTGAAATAATCCGCCCACGGACCTTTGGCCTGCGCCATG
>JAGWUY010000242.1 GCA_028868255.1 Alphaproteobacteria bacterium
CGCGGCGTGGTGGACAGTGCCGATATGCCGCTCAACCTTTCGCGCGAAATGTTGCAAAACAACCCGGATGTGGCCGTGATCCGCAAGGCGGTGGCCAACAAAGTGCTGAGCGAACTGAAAAAATGCGCAGAGAATGAGCCTGAGACATTCCAGAAAATCTGGACCGTCTTTGGCCCTGTGATCAAGGAAGGCCTGTACGAAGATTATGAGCGCCGTGACCAATTGTTTGAGGTCGCCCGCTTCAACACCACCCAGCGCCAGAACCTTAGCCTGAAAGACTATGTGGCAGGGCTGAAAGAAAACCAGACAGCAATTTACTATTTGGCTGCCGAAGATGCGGCTAAGGCCAAATCCAGCCCACAGCTCGAAGGCTACAAGGTCCGCGATGTTGAGGTTCTACTGTTAACCGATCCGGTCGACAGCTTTTGGGTGCGCACCGCCTTGGGTTTTGAGGGCAAGCCCTTCAAATCCATCACTCAGGGTATTGCTGATCTCGATCTTATTGCCACCAAGCAAAAGAATGACACACCGCCTGCAGTCAACGCCGATGTGGCACAACTCATCACGGCTTTCAAAACCAGCTTGGGCAGCCGCGTCTCTGATATTCGCGTGTCAAAACGCCTGACGGATAGCGCTGTGTGTTTGGTCAATGATGGCCAGATGGACCGCACATTGGAAAGACTGCTGTCGCGCCAAGCCGATTCTGGTGTCTCAGTATCTGCCCCGGTCATGGAAATCAATGCTGGCCATGAACTAATAAAGGCCTTGGCCAAACGCGCTGAAGAAAAAGGCACCGGTGCGGTGGAAGATGCCGCCCACCTGCTGCTCGATCAGGCCTTTATGATGGAAGGAGAGGTCGTGCCGGAACCAGCTGACTTCGCCAAGCGCTTGGCCAAGGTGATGGCCAAGGCATTTTCTCAATAGATATTCTTTTCAAAAAGGGGTGCCTTTGCAGCAATGCGCGAAGGCCCCAATGCTGTAAGGTCAATCGTACGGTATTCTCCAAAACAGATAAGTTCTGCCAAGGCATTGCCAGTGGCTGGCCCATGCTGAATGCCATGGCCTGAAAAGCCGTTTCCGAAATAAAAATTGGGCAGATGTGGATGGCGACCGATAATGCCATTCTGGTCAAACCAGTTATAGTCATAATGGCCCACCCAATGGCTCACCAGCTTGATGGCCTCAAAGGCAGGAATGCGCGCCGCAGCAAGCGGCCAAATCTTTTCTTCAAACCAGCTATAGTCCATCTCCCAGTCTTGCACCGGCGGCTCTTCTTCGGCGCTCGGAGTGCAGCCCAGGAGAAAGTTTCGTCCTTCGTGGCGGTAGTGAAGCCCGGTGACGTCAAACATCATAGGGGCAGCATGAAGCAACTCGGATGCAGCCGGGCAATCCACCACGCAGGCATAACGTTTGGCCGCAGACACAGGCAGGCTAAAACCAATCATGGCTGCAACCGCACCTGCCCCTGTTCCTGCCGCATTGACGATGGTTCCAGCAGTCAAGGTCGCGCCAGTGGCAAGCGTAACGCGGTTTATGGTGTCTGCGGCGGATATGCCAACCACCTCATCTTTGATGACATCCACATTCTGAGTCATAGCGGCTTTGCGAATGATGTTCATGAACTGGTAGGGGTCAAACCAACCCTCGCCCTTGCCACCAATGCCTGCTGCCGCAATGCCATCTAAATTCATGTATGGAAAACGTGCGCCAAGTTCAGCCGCATCTACAAGCTGGGTGCCAGCGCCCAAGGCATTTTGCAGCTTCACATTCTCTTCCAGTGCCGAAACTGAAGCATCGCTTGCCAAGACCACGTAACCATTTGGCTTGAAACCAATATCAGCTTCTGCGCCAAATTCATGTTTCAAGTTGGCAATCAATGCCATCCCGAATGCTGACATCTGAATATTTTCTGGAGTCGAAAACTGCCGTCTGATCCCTCCCCAAGAAAGCGCCGTGCAGGATTGCCTGAAGCTCATGTCTTTTTCGATGATGACAACAGAACCTTTAAAACCATTCTTGCGCAAGTAATAGGCTGTAGATGCGCCCACGATGCCGCCACCAATAATCACCACATCATAAGTCGTCACGATTTCAAATCACTCCCACATCCATCAGGTAGAGCAGCACAGAAGCTGATATAGCCGCAAGCCCTGTACCTAACGCAATAGCACTTGAAATTGCTGGAACCCCTTCATTATTTTTCTGTGCAAACAAAAACGCATTGGCACCCGAGGGCATGGCGGCAAAGAGTACGGCAATCTGTGACCATAAGGGCGAAAGCTTAAAGACAAAATGGCTGAAGACGAAAACAACAATCGGCATGAAAATCATCTTAAGACTAATGAGTGCAAACATACCAACACTTGACCCTCGCAAAGAATAAGCCGACAGTGAGCAACCGAGCGCAAACAGCGCAGTGGGCACAGAAGCATCTGCCAACATGGTCAACATTTTATCAGCGATGGGGTGAAGCCCTAGCCCCGTAAAGCGCCACAGGCTGCCCACAAGCAGCGCCATCACGATGGCGTTACGGAAGAGATTTGAGATCAGTTCTTGGCCCGTTTTGCGCAAGGAAAAATGGCCCGAATGGCGCGCCAGCTCACGGTGCAGCGTGGCTGAAAACCACAGAACAGGCGCATGCACGGAAAGAATAAGCCCCAAGGGCAAGGCCACCGCTTGGCCGAAATGGGCCAGCGCCAAGGGCGTGCCCAGCATAGCCAGATTTCCGAAACTGGCCGCCATCGCGGACGTAGCACCACCGCTATAGTTGAGGCTGGGAATGAAGCGAGACATATATGCCGCCGCCACCCATGTGCAGGCAATGCCACCATAATAGGCCGCCCACAACGACCATGGTGCCACATCTGCGGAATCCATCGTGGCCATAGTCTTAAACAGCAAGGCCGGAATGGCCACATTGAACACAAACAAGCCGATTCCACGGCTGGCCGCAGCATCAATGATGTCGAGTTTCGCAAAAAAATAACCCATCACAATCATGCCAAACACAGGCAGAACTGTGATGAGAATGGTACTCAATTCTTAAAGCCAAGGGTGAGAAGCGGCGTTCTTCTTCTCGAACGTGGAGATAGCATCTGCCTTTTCCATGGTCAGGCCAATATCATCAAGGCCGTTGAGCAGGCAATGCTTGCGAAACGGATCAATCTCAAACTTCACTGTGCCTCCGTCTGGCCCTCGTATTTCTTGGGCCGGCAGGTCAATGGTCATGGTGGCATTGGCACCGCGCTGGGCATCATCCAGCAATTTCTTCTGATCTTCGACAGAAACGACGATCGGCAAGATGCCGTTTTTGAAACAGTTATTATAAAAGATGTCCGCAAAGCTCGTGGCAATCACACAGCGAATGCCAAAATCCAACAACGCCCAAGGCGCATGCTCACGCGAAGAGCCACAGCCAAAATTATCACCCGCCACCAGAATTTCAGCTTTGCGGTATGACGGCTGGTTGAGCACAAATTCTGGCAGCTCTTTGCCATCGGGCGTGTAGCGCATTTCATAGAACAGGGATTTACCAAGTCCTGTGCGCTTAATGGTTTTCAAGAACTGCTTGGGGATGATCATATCGGTATCGATATTGGTGATGTTGAGGGGTGCTGCTACACCCGTGATAGTTACAAAGTTTTGCATGGGAACAGTCCTTACACGATTAGATCAACGGCGCAGGCTTCATCCGCACCTATCATCAAGTTCAAATTCTGTACGGCGGCACCAGATGCGCCTTTGCCGAGATTGTCATAGATCGACATGATCAACACTTGGCCGCGCACTTCATTGGCCAGAACATGCAGACGAAGTTTATTGGTGTTATTCAAATCCTGGGGATCAAGCCGGGCAGCACGCTCAAGCGACTCTAATGGTGCAACCTCAACAAAGCGGGCCTTTGCAAAATATTGGCTCAAGGATTTGTGAATTTTGGCCACCGTCACGCCCTTGGCCATGCCTTTGAGAAACAGCGGCACACAGCCCATCATGCCTTGCGCATAATTGCCCACC
>JAGWUY010000243.1 GCA_028868255.1 Alphaproteobacteria bacterium
CGGGGTTTACGGCTTTGTCGAGGGTGAGGCGCACCTCTTCCTCAAGCGAATGACCTTTCTGAGAGGCCCTCAACTTTAAGAGTCTTTTGGTTTCGTCATTCAGTTTTCGAATTGTCATGTTTGCCATGATTGCAATGATAGCATTGACATCGCCGATGTCAACAGCCTCACCCAACTCCAACGTCGTCTTCCTGATGGGCTCAAGACTGTTGTTGGGATCGGGAGTATTCAGAATGGTGGCGCATTTCTGGAATGTAGCGGGAGATAGCACTCTCACCGTACGTTGGCAAGCATTATTTTCCTATCATAGAAACAAAGGCTTTGTTTGACAGCCGTGCGAGCGCCAGCTATAGCCCCGCTCGTTCAACGTCACACGCAGGTGTTGGAGCTTCACATGGGTGGCAACACCCCACATAGCTGAAGTTCCGTCCGGTGTCAGATTATCTGACTCACACCATCTGCGGAGGATTAACCGGAGAAGGAAAATATTATGGCTGCTACAGTCAACTTTACCATGCGTCAGCTCTTGGAAGCCGGCGTTCATTTCGGACATCAAACCCACCGCTGGAATCCAAAGATGGCTTCGTACATTTATGGTTCGCGCAATGGCATCCATATTCTGGATCTGTCGCAAACTGTTCCGTTGCTGCACAATGCGCTGCAGCTGGTGACAGACACTGTGGCCAAGGGCGGCCGCGTGTTGTTTGTGGGCACAAAGCGTTCTGCTTCCGAAGAAATTGCGGCTTCGGCTAAGCGCTGCGCCCAGTATTATGTGAATGCCCGTTGGCTCGGCGGCATGCTGACCAACTGGAAGACCATTTCAGCTTCGATCAAGACCTTGCGTCAGATCGACGACAAGATTGAGCGCCAAGAGCAGGGCCTGAAGAAGCGCGAACTTCTGGACATGGCCCGTGATAAGGCCAAGCTAGAAAAAGCCTTGGGCGGCATCAAGGATATGGGCGGCGTGCCTGATCTGTTGTTCGTGATTGACACCAACAAGGAAGCCAACGCGATCAAGGAAGCCAACCGTTTGGGCATACCTGTGGTTGCAATTATTGATACGAATTCTGACCCTGCGGGCGTGGATTACCCCATTCCTGGAAATGATGACGCTGCGCGTGCAGTGGCTTTGTTCTGTGATTTGGTGTCGCGCGCTGTGCTGGCCGGCATCGAAGCATCGCAACACCATTCTGGGGTTGACGCTGGTGCGGCTGAACAGCCTATCGCTGAAGCACTGCCTGCTTAAAAAGTAACCACACAAACGTCGCTCCCGCGCAGGCGGGAGTCTCACTTTTGGAGATGACTTGCTGTGAAGTTGGGTTCCCGCCTGTGCGAGAATGGCGAACAGAAAAGTCATCGTAACGAATTCAAGAAGAGGGTTTAACATGGCTGACATTACTGCTGGCATGGTGAAAGACCTGCGCGAAAAGACCGGCGTGGGCATGATGGATTGCAAGGCGGCTTTGGCTGCCACCAATGGTGATATGGATGCGGCTGTTGATTGGCTGCGCGCCAAGGGCTTGGCCAAGGCCGCCAAGAAATCAACCCGCGTGGCTGCTGAAGGCCTTGTCGGCTTGATGGTGAGTGGCAAGACGGGCGCTTTGGTTGAAGTGAACTCGGAAACAGATTTTGTGGCCCGTAACGAAAAGTTTCAGGCCATGGTGGCAGAAATTTCCAAGTTGGCTGTCAAGGCTGGTAGCAACACCGAAACCCTTAAAACCATGCATTTCCCCGGCAGTTCACATGCTGTGGCTGAATACGTGGCTGAAATGGTGGCCACTATCGGTGAAAACATGACGGTGCGGCGCACCGCGGCTTTGACTGTGGCTCATGGCGTGATCGGTTCTTATGTCCACAACCAGATTGCACCTGGCATGGGCAAGATCGGCGTGATCGTTGCGTTGGAATCCACTGGCAATGCTGAAGCTTTGTCGGGCTTTGGCCGCATGTTGGCCATGCATATTGCTGCCACCAATCCAGTATCTTTGAGCTTGGAATCGGTTCCGGCTGATGTTCTGGCCCGCGAAAAGGCTGTTTTGGAAGAAAAGAATGCTGGCAAGCCAGCAAATGTGATGGAAAAGATTGTGGCTTCGGGCCTCAAATCTTACGCCAAGGAAAACTGCTTGCTGGAGCAGGCCTATGTGCATGATGGTTCCAAGACTGTAGCTCAGGCTTTGGAAGAGATTGCCAAAACCGCTGGTGCCGCCGTGAAACTCACAGGCTTTGTGCGCATGCAGCTGGGCGAGGGCATTGAAAAGAACGACGATGATTTTGCTGCCGAAGTGGCAAAAATGTCGGGTCAATAAGCCACGACTCATTTTTCACTCTGCGGCGGGTAAATTAACCATTTGCCCGCCGTTCATTTTTGTGTCACAATATATCTAGGGTTGCGGTGCATTGTAGATCAAAAGTGTGAGGCATCTTCGGGGGCACGAAGGTGAGGAGATGAATACGGAAATGGTTGATCCCATGCTTGTGCGTATTGCCAAGGCAATCGCATCCAGTGAAGGTTCGGGTGATTGGCAGGCCTACCTTAGTGCGGCGCGAGCTTCGCTCGAGGTGTTGCGAGAGCCCTCACCAGCGATGCTGGAAGCAGCTACACACGGTCTGCCCGATTATGGCGATCTTCCAGAAGACTGGCGGGCCATGATCGATCACGTTTTGGGCAAACAAGCTGAAATCAACGACAATTTGCCTACAAAGCCATTGAACAGGGTCGCTAGTTAAACACAAATTGCCACTGCTTTAGTTGTGCGTGTTTACTTTCTGAAATCTCTTGTTTTGTGATTTGAGCACTCATATGTCACGCGGATATGAGCGATGCAGCTTATTGCGGTGGCTGGAGCCAATATTGGTGTTTTGAGTCTCGGCAGCAAAGTGGCAAAAGCATTAACCAAAGCTTAAAGGCGAATCGCCAGAGATGCGCCATCACCTAGTCAACCGAGACTCACTTTATGGCAAAAGCAAAATACAATCGTGTGCTTCTCAAGATTTCTGGCGAAGTGTTGATGGGCCAAGAGCCTTTTGGTATTGACCTGAACACGGTTGGCCGCGTGGCGGATGAAGTGATCGCTTGCACAGATGCTGGCGCACAGGTGGCGCTGGTGATTGGCGGCGGCAATATTTTTCGTGGTCTGGCGGGTGCAGCCAAAGGCATGGACCGTGTCTCGGCGGATCATATGGGCATTATGGCCACGGTGATGAATGGCTTGGCGATGCAAGGCGTTCTCAATTCTAAAGGTGTGGATGCGCGTATGCTTTCTGCCATAGCGATGCCCACGGTGTGTGAAACCTACTCTGCCGCCAAGGGAATCCACCACATGGAAAAGGGCAGGGTAGTGATTTGTGCAGCAGGTACAGGCTTGCCATTTTTCACCACTGACACGGGGGCAGCATTGCGCGCAGCAGAACTCAAATGTCATGCCCTTCTGAAGGGCACCAGCGTGGACGGCGTTTATTCCGCTGATCCAAAGAGAGACTCCAACGCCGTGCGCTTTGATAAAATCACGTTCAGCGATATTTTAGCCAAGGATTTGCGGATCATGGATCCGGCTGCAATTGCCCTTGCGCGAGATAATGGGATTCCAGTAGTTGTATTTTCTATTCGTGAGGCTGGCAATATTGAGCGCGTTCTCAAAGGGGCTGGCAAGTTTACAATTGTCACAAAGGACTAGTTTTAAATGGCTTTGCTTCCTGAATTTAATTCCGGCGACATCAAGCGTCGTATGGCTGGTGCGGTTGAATCGCTCAAGCATGATTTTGGTGGTTTGCGCACCGGGCGCGCCTCCACCAGCTTGCTCGATCCTGTGATGGTGGATGCCTATGGTGCCAAGATGCCCTTGGCTCAATGTGCCTCGGTAGCTGTGCCTGAACCGCGCATGTTGCAAATTTCGGTTTGGGACCGCGGGTTGGTGATCGCCGTTGAAAAGGCCATTCAACAATCGAACTTGGGGCTAAACCCGCAAACTGAGGGTCAAGTGATCCGCTTGCGTATGCCTGACCTGA
>JAGWUY010000244.1 GCA_028868255.1 Alphaproteobacteria bacterium
TGCACACGGTTTTGACTTACCGTTTCTTTGGCCTGTCTGGTTAATGAATAACGCAAACCCTGCTCATAAATAGGAACAGTAACCACACCAACCACTGATGCGACACTCGCACTTGAGCCGACACCGCTCTGCTCCCAACTGGTGCTTGCCGTCGCTTGCAAACTGACACTTGGCAAAAGGTCACCCTTCTGAACATTCACATTGTGTTCAGCGGCATCTTGCACTTGTGCCGCAGCGAGAATGTTCGGATTGGTTTCCTGCGCAATCCGATAAGCCACCTCAAGGCTTTCGGGCCGCTTGGCCATGTTGGGCATGACCAACTTGCCCGGTAAGTGCCCAACAACGGTAAGATAATTTGCTTCTGCTGCTTTGACATTTGCAACTGCCAAAGCCACCTGCCCCTTTGCCCCACTTAAACTGGCGCTAGATTGCGCCACGTCCGTACGAGTCAGTTCACCGGCCTTGAAACGCGCATTCGATGCATTGAGTTGGGATTGCAGAACACGCACGTTTTTTTGGCGCAAAGACAATATTTGGCGGTTTTGCACAACATTCATATAAGCGGTCACAGCATTCAGCAGAGTTGTTTGCTCAACAGCCAAAAGCTGGTCACGCCCGGCACGCACACTGGCCTCCGCTTGGGCAGTTCCTTCCACCGTCTTGAAACCTCTGAACAAGGGTTGATTAAGTGTGATTTGTAACGAGCCAGGGTTTGTTTCAGAGTAGGTAGTGATGTTGCCCAATGCACTAGGGCCAGTGCTCCGCGCAATTTGATGACCTTGAGTTACCGTCGCCGTCACTGTCGGGCGCCAACCCGATAGCGCTTGCGGCACCAATTCATCGGTGGCACGCTGGCGCGCACGCTCTGCCTCAAGCGTAGAGTTCTTGTGGTAAGCACCAGAAAACGCGTCCTGCAGCGTTTCTGCCGACGCAGACGAAACGGCTCCAATAGCCAACAGCGCCACGCCTGCCAAAAATAGAGATCGCAACCCGACAAAACTTTGCACTCAAAACACCTCTGAAAACTCGAATTGACGTCTCTTGAGGTGTTCTTTTGACTGTCAGTTCCGACCAAATCTGTTTCAGAGCACACTTGGAATCACGAAACTTGCCCGCACCCCTATTCCAATCCGATATAGGGGTATCAGATTTAAAATGCAAACGCTGCTTTTCTCTCATCAAACCCAGGAAGGCGCGAAATGTTAAGCTCAAATACCGAGCGCTTGGTGTGGGTGCTGCCTGAAATCTGGTATATAAAGCATTTAGAAGTTTCTGAATCTCCTTCAGCACAAACCAACCGTCCACCGTTTTTTACCTGTGAAAACAAAGCTTCAGGCAGAGCCCCGATGCGGCCTTCGATGATCACAACGTCAAAAGGCCCTGCTTCGGCGGCGCCGCTCGCAAGTGCGCCCTCCACCACTGTCACATTCTTAACACCCAACATATTTTGTCGCAGGTGAGACACTAGAGCAGGATCGTTTTCCACAGCCACAACATGGGCAGCAATGTGAGTTAGCACCGCAGCACCATAGCCTGTGCCTACACCTATGACCAAAACGCGGTCTTCACCATGGATGTCCGCGGCCTGCAGCAGGCGACCATATGACATGGGATCAATCAGAACGCGGTTGGGTTGACCGGCGTCTTTTAAAGGCACGTCAGCATCCATATATGCCAGTTGCGCTTGGTTAGGCCCAACAAATGTTTCTCGCGCCACTTTTCCCATCGCTTCGAGTATGCGCCCATCAGTGACTCCATTGGGGCGAAGTTGGCTATCCACCATGTTTCTGCGGGCTTGGGCGAAGTCGGTCATCACACATCCATTTTTAAAAAAGCGCTTTGGATGCAGTGCGCTTAGCCTTTTAACAGCTTGATGTCTATCTGGCGAAATCTTAAATCGGGTGTTGTTTCGTTAATAGTCTTTGCTTATAAGCCCGTTCAGTGAGGCCTCGTGGCGGAGTGGTTACGCAGAGGACTGCAAATCCTTGCATCCCAGTTCGATTCTGGGCGAGGCCTCCAAATTTCCGTATTATCGGTCATTGCAAAACGTGGAAGCCAAGTGCGCGTGCAAGCTTTGGCCAGCGCAGCACCACCCACCGCCCAAACTTCACGGAAGCGCGCCGCCTGCCCCGACGAATCACAGCGGAATCAACAGACAGCACAATCAGCCCTAAAGGCAGCATCCAAACCCCAAGGATCGGCAAAAAACTGAACAGGCCTCCCAGCACCAACAGAACGCCTAGCAGTGCCCGCGCCAAGGGGTGCGCCGGAACCCGAACGCGGTGACCTAAGAATTTGATATACTGCATTGCCTCTCCCAAAATGCACCTTATATCTTAGACCAATACCGAATTTTCACGATTTAATCCCGTATGAAATTTAGGGTTTGCTCTGCGAAATTCATCTGCTATAGCACCGCCATATTCCCTGATAGCTCAGTGGTAGAGCATTCGACTGTTAATCGAATGGTCGCTGGTTCGAGCCCAGCTCGGGGAGCCAGTTTAGAAGGGTCGATCATTGATATGATCGGCCCTTTGCATTTGGTCTCGATCAATGGCAATTTGCACTTGCACCAAGGAGCATGCGCCAAATGGATATCCGCCACGACGTCACCGCCGCTATCGGCAACACGCCACTGATCAAATTGCGCAAAGCCTCTGAACTCACGGGCTGCACTATCCTCGGCAAGGCTGAATTCATGAACCCTGGCCAGTCCGTAAAAGATCGTGCTGCCCTTTTCATCATCAAGGACGCGATCAAGCGCGGCGAATTAAAGCCCGGCGGCACAATCGTCGAAGGCACAGCCGGCAACACAGGTATTGGCCTGTGCGTGGTGGCAAATGCAATGGGCTACAAAACCGTGATCGTTATTCCCGAAACCCAAGCCCAAGAAAAGAAAGATGCACTCCGCCAATTGGGAGCCGAACTCATCGAAGTGCCCGCCGTGCCCTACAAGAACCCGAACAATTATGTGAAATATTCTGGCCGCCTGGCCAAGGCCATGGGTGCGGTCTGGGCCAATCAGTTTGACAATGTAGCGAACCGCCAAGCCCACATTGAAGGCACAGGCCCTGAAATCTGGTCGCAAACCAACGGCAAGGTGGATGGCTTTTCCTGCGCGGTCGGTTCGGGCGGCACACTTGCGGGTATAAGCATGGCACTCAAAAGCCACAACCGCGATGTGCGCATAGCCTTGGCTGATCCCATGGGCGCTGCCCTCTACAGCTATTACAAAACGGGCGAATTGAAATCCGAAGGCACTTCCATTACTGAAGGCATTGGCCAAGGACGCGTGACGGCAAATCTTGAAGGTGCAATCGTTGACGATGCCTTCCAAATTCCTGACGCTGAAGCATTAAACATCGCCTTTGATTTGCTGCAACATGAAGGCTTGTGCATGGGCGCTTCCACAGGTGTGAATATCGCGGGTGCCGTTCACTTGGCCAAACAGATGGGGCCTGGTCACACCATCGTCACCATCTTATGTGACTACGGAACGCGCTATGCCTCCAAAATGTTCAACCCCGAATTTCTACGCAGCAAAAACCTACCTATGCCGACTTGGCTGGAAGCAAAATCAACCGCGCCAAAAGTATTTGAAGATGTACCGAAGTGACCGGTCTCGTTTCCACAACGTGGCTGATTAAGCATCTTTACGACTTAGATCAGGTAATACTTGACTGTTCATGGCATTTACCAACCACCAAGCGCGATGCAAAAACTGAATTTGCACAGGCGCATATTCCGAGCGCACAGTTTTTCGATCTAGATGCGAACTCGGACACAGCAAACAAACTGCCGCACATGCTGCCCAGCGCGGAAAAATTTGAGCGCGTGGCGGGCGCACTAGGCATCAGCGATACGACCAAAGTGATTTGCTATGATAGCGTGGGCCTGTTTTCAGCAGCCCGCGTGTGGTGGATGTTCAAGACCTTCGGCCACGAAAATGTTTCGGTGTTGGATGGTGGTTTGAAAAAATGGTTGGCCGAAAAC
>JAGWUY010000245.1 GCA_028868255.1 Alphaproteobacteria bacterium
GATGGATGCCACCGCTGAGTTTACGGCGGGGCAAGGTAGACTAAGCTTGCCTGACTTTGTTGCCCAACCCATCGATATCGAAAGCGGAACGTTCAATATCAAATATCAACCCAAAGATGGCAGCTTTGATGTGGTTGATTCGGCGATCGTTGTCGGCGGAGCCCGGGCTGATCTTTCGGGCAATGTTGCGCCTTTGCGCACCAGTGACGGCAAATTGTCAGCAGTCAAAATTCAACTTAAAGCGCACAATGTTGCGTTGAACGCCAACGACAAAAATCGCAATATTATTGTTGATCGAGTGGAATTTACGGGTCAGGCAGGCGTGACTGACGCGAGTTTGAGCATTGATGATTTTGTCGTAATGTCCGGCAACACGGGTGTGCGCATGCGAGGCACGCTGAGCAGCGGCGAAAAATCACCAGCAATTCATCTCGCAGGGCGGGTTCGGGATATTTCGTCAGATTTCCTGAAAACAATTTGGCCACCGATTGTTGCGCCACAATCGCGCAAGTGGATTAATGAAAATGTAGTCACAGGCCGAGTGTCTGAAGGCACTTTTCAAATCAACTTGAATGCCGATGCGCTGGCCAAAGCGGATATTGACAAGCGCTTGCCAAAAGACTCCGTGGACCTCACCTTCACGCTACAAGATGTAACCGCACACTATTTCAAAAACTTGCCTGTTTTCGCAGGAGCGTCGGGCAAGGGCCGTCAAATTGATAATGACTTTCAACTAGACATTGACACCGCTCAAACAACATTGGGCCAAGGACAAACGGTTAAGTTGAACAGTGGCAGTTTCATAGCAAAAAATGTACTTCTTGCCGAAGTGCCTGGCATTTTTGCTTTTGATATTTCAGCCCCAGTTGAAACCATGTTGGCTTTTGCCAGCCAACCAGACATTAATTTGCTTAAAGCGGGGATGAATGATTTCCCAACCCTCAAAGGAACGGCAAATGCTACAATTGGGCTCAAATTCCCGTTGGTTGATAACGTTCCAAAAGATCGTGTGGATTTCACAACAGATGTAAAATTGACAAATGTGAATGTTGCCAACGTTCTTCCGGGCGTTGACCTAAATGAAGGCAATTTCAATGTCGATTTGCTGACCGATGCAATCAAAATCTCAGGGCCAGCGAAACTAAATGGCATCACTGCTCAAATTAATTGGCAAAAACCAAAGGCAGGCGGTCAAGCCAAAATTTCGCTTAACGCCAATCTTGATGAGGCCACGCGCGAAAAAATTGGCATGAAATTGACAGACTATATTTCCGGTCCAATGCCCGTGCAGGCCAGTATTGAGAAAGATGGAAAAGGCAACGCTAATTTGGCAGTGACGGCCGATCTTTCAGCTGTCAAAATGAAGCTTGCGGCTATCAGTTGGAAACGAGACGCGACACCCGGCACCAAAGCGACCTTCAATGTTCGGAACACCTCAGAAGGGCGCAGCATTGAGAATTTTGCCCTGGATGGTGATGGACTGCACTTGCGAGGAAACATAAAAACATCGCTCAAAGGCAAGCTGCAATCAGTTGTGATGGATCAAATCAAACTGGACGAGGAAAATATTTTTTCGGCTCGCGTCGTACCCGGTGAAGGCACAGTTGATCTGGTACTTACCGGTAAAAATTTTGATGCGCGTCCCTATATCAAAACCCTTGTTTCGCCTGCACCACCAAAGCCAGCCGGTGCGCCCACCACAGCAGAAGGGCAAGACTTCACCATGCGCGCGCACTTTGATCGCGTAACCGCGAACCGCGGCGAGATTCTCACCAATGTCGATGCCGTTCTGCGCGCCCGTGCCAGCAAGATTGCTGAAGCTGATATTACAGGCACATTTCTGAGTGGCCAACCGATGAGCATAACCGTGGTTCCATTGCCCACGGGACGCGAGTTTCGCATCACCACAAATGACGGTGGTTCGGTGCTGCGCGCCGCAAATTTTTATTCTAAGATTGCCGGTGGTCAGTTGCGTTTTTATGCGCTGCTGGGCAATGAAGAGGGATCGCCCATTCATAATGGTCGCCTTGACATACAAAATTTTGATGTACGCAACGAAGCGACACTGGCTGAACTTGATCAACGCGGAAAACCAAAAAAATCTGGCCCACGCAAAGAGGGCATAAACTTTCAGCGCCTGTTCTTACCATTCACCAGCGACGATAAATTTGTGCGCCTAGGCAATGTTATATTGAAAGGCACAGATATGTGTGCCACGGCCGATGGTGTAATTCGCAAGGCAGACAACGCATTGGACGTGACGGGAACTGTGATTCCTGCTTGTGGTCTCTCAGGTCTTTTCAATAATGTGCCTCTGTTAGGCGATATTCTCAGTGGTGGCGACAACAATGAAGGCTTATTCGGAGTTACATACTTTGTCGGCGGCACTTTTGCCAAACCTGAGGTGAAGATTAACCCACTCTCCGCATTGGCCCCTGGCATTTTCCGCCGCTTGTTTGATTATTCGCCAAAAAAATCTCCGGGACGTGCCGTGAATTGATTAGCTTGGCTTGACCAATACGTGTTTCTTCTTGCCCATGGATAATTTGATTGCACCATCTGCATTCAAATCAGCCATGCCAATCATGCGTTTTTCGTCCGCTACTGTGGCATCATTTACCTTTATAGCACCGCCTTGGATAGAGCGTTTTGCCTCTCCGTTGGATGCGGCCAACCCGGCTTGAACCAAAACCGGCAAAATGCTCATTGGCTGCGAAAGATCTATCATCACTGTGGGCAGACCCGCAGCACTCGATCCTTCTTCAAAAGTTTTGCGCGCCGTTTCCGCGGCTTCAAGCGCAGCCATTTCGCCATGCAACATGGCGGTGGCGGCATTGGCCAGAATTTTTTTAGCCTCATTGATTTCAGCTCCACCCAGCTTTTCCAAGCGGGCGATTTCATCCATGGGCAGGGGGGTAAACAGTTTTAGGAAACGCGTCACATCGGCATCTTCTGTGTTGCGCCAGAATTGCCAATATTCGTAAGGGCTGCGCATATCGGCATTCAGCCACACAGCGCCTGCTGCCGTCTTACCCATCTTGGCACCAGACGAAAGTGTGATCAGTGGCGAGGTGAGGGCATAGAGCTGTGGCGTGCCCATGCGGCGGCCAAGGTCAATACCATTGACGATATTGCCCCACTGGTCGCTGCCACCCATTTGCAAATTGCAGCCATAGCGGCGCGAAAGCTCGGTGTAGTCATAGGACTGAAGCACCATGTAATTGAACTCGATGAAGGAAAGTTCATGCTCACGCTCAAGGCGCATCTTCACGCTGTCCATGGCCAACATGCGGTTAACGCTGAAA
Organism: Alphaproteobacteria bacterium; assembly: GCA_028868255.1. GTDB lineage: Bacteria > Pseudomonadota > Alphaproteobacteria > Rhizobiales > Aestuariivirgaceae > Aestuariivirga. The sequence goes on from JAGWUY010000245.1 coordinate 3,306, forward strand.
TGCTTGCCCACATCGCGCAGCATGTCGATGTAGTTCAATTTGGTCAACCATTCGGCGTTATCTACCATCATGGCATTTGTGCTTTCGGGGCCAAAGTTCAGAAACTTGTCGAACACGCTTTGAATGCCACGCTTGTTGGCTTCGATATCTTCGATGGTTAAAATCTTGCGGCTCTCATCACGCCCGGAAGGATCACCCACACGGGTGGTGCCGCCGCCCATCAAAACAATCGGCTTGTTGCCACTCTGTTGCAGCCAATGTAAAAGCATGATCTGCACCAGCGAACCCACATGCAGCGAGGCCGCAGTGCAATCAAACCCGATATAGGCGATTGCTTTATTCGCAGCCGCCAGAGCATCTAGCCCTTCAAAGTCGGAACATTGATGAATATAGCCGCGGGCGGAAAGCGTGTTAAGAAATTCTGATTTGTATTGGGTCATGGTGGCCGCCTCATAACACAAGTGTGATTCATGTCAAAAATCTTCACAAGCATTGGTTTAATGTCCGGCACATCGCTGGATGGCATTGATGTGGCATTGCTCAAGACTGATGGGGAACGGGTGGTAGAGCGTGGGCCAAACATGACCTTTGGCTATGACGAGGCTCAACAGGCGCTGCTCCGCGAAGCGCTAGAAGTGGCGAAAACCCTTCAAAGGCGAGATACCCGCCCA
>JAGWUY010000246.1 GCA_028868255.1 Alphaproteobacteria bacterium
ATCTGTTTGCGCTTGACCGCCGCAAATGCCGCAAGCTTTTAAGCCGCGCCATGGCGGCTCGGCTGCGTGATCCGTCTGTATTCAACAGCGCCATGCTGCTGAAACGCTGGGCCTCACCAGAATTGAATGACAAGCTGTTGGCCGCGGCCACGCAAGTGGCCCATGCGGACGGTGTGCTGCATGACTATGAAGCGGATTTATTGCAGCGCTTGCAGCGCATGCTGGCCCCCAAAACCTTGGCCAGCTGACCCAGAGCAAGTCACACGGCAGCGATGATGGCTTTGAGTGCGTCTTCCAAAACCCGCTCTGCGGCAGCCTCTGGAGAGAACCACTTGCGTTCGCGCTGATCTTTTTCCGGCCAATTGCGCTTGAGGGTGCTGACCTTGAGGGCATAGATCATCACCCGCACATGCTTGACGCCACCAGATTTCAGCCGCTTCTCATAATCAAAATGCCCCAGCGGCACTTTGGAAATGCGCCCGTCAACACCCGCTTCTTCAAAGGCTTCAATCTTGGCCGCCTGATAATCCGTAACCCCATCCATCGGCCAGCCCTTGGGGATGACCCAGCGTTTCGTCTCACGCGAGGTGATCAGCAACACTTGGGTTTTGCCCTTGCGCTTGCGCAGGGGCAGCGCCGCAACCTGTATTTTCGTATCACGTGTCATGGTGCAGCCAAGTCAGCGGCTCTCAGTTAATGGGTGATTCTCGAATCGATGAAACAGCTTAGCGCACAGACATTGCCGTATTGCGGCACCATAGACATAATCATTTTCGCCCTCAGATCAATAAATATGACAGAGTTATGACAGATTTATGACGATGATGAAAGAGTCTCAGCGCTTTTTGAACCGCAGATAGTTCTGGCCGCGCCCTTCGCGGATGGCTTTGGCTTCGTAGCGGGTTCGGATCCAGTTTTCAAAAGGCCCGGTCGCATCGCCCTCTTCTGCAAAACTGCCAAATTCTGCCACATGCTCCCGCGTCCAGGCCACATAATCATCAATATCGCTGGCAAACCAAAATTGGCCTTCGGGCTGCAAGACGCGGTGAATGTTTTGCAGGTTTTCCGGGTTCACAAAACGCCGCTTGTTTTGCCGCGCCTTGGGCCACGGATCGGGATAGAGCAAATAGACCCGTTCAAAACACTGGTCGGGCAAGGCCTCCAGCAGCACGCGCGCATCGCCATAGTGAATGCGCACATTGGCAAGCTGGCGCGCTTCAACTTCGGCCAAAAGCTTGGCCACACCATTGAGAAAAGGTTCAGCACCAATCATGCTGACGTCAGGGTTCAGCGCCGCCTGGTGGGCCAGATGTTCGCCACCACCAAAACCAATTTCCAGCCAGCGGCGACTTTGGGTTGCCGCCAGAGGATCAGCCACATCCACTGCCACCTGCGGCAGCAGGCTTTCCATAAGGTCAAGATGATGACGGCGCAAAGGTTTCCCCTTGCGCCGCCCATAGAATTGAAACTTCGGGGGCGTCATTTCTGAGAGCACATTTTCAACGGAAAACCGGAGTCCACTTTTCCTGAAAATGCTTTCCTCACTTCACAGCTTTTTTGAGGGCTGCGACCAGATCGGTTTTTTCCCAGGAGAACCCACCATCCTTGTCAGGCTTGCGGCCGAAATGGCCATAAGCGGAGGTGCGCGCATAGATCGGGCGGTTGAGCTGCAAGTGATTGCGAATGCCGTTGGGGCGCAAATCCATCACCTTGCGCAGCGCCTTTTCAATCTTGGCTTCGGCCACCTTGCCCGTGCCATGCGTATCCACATAAACCGACAAAGGCTCGGAAACACCAATCGCATAGGAAAGCTGAATCGTGCATTTCTTGGCCATTTTGGCGGCAACCACATTCTTGGCCAGATAACGCGCGGCATAAGCCGCTGAACGATCGACCTTGGTTGGGTCTTTGCCCGAGAAAGCGCCACCGCCATGCGGGGCAGCACCACCATAAGTATCCACAATGATTTTACGGCCTGTGAGGCCTGCATCACCATCGGGGCCGCCGATGAAGAATTTGCCGGTGGGGTTGATGTGCCACGCCGTGTCTTTAGTGATCCATCCCTTTGGCAAAGCCTTTTTCACGTAAGGCATGATGATCTTGGCCATGTCTTCAGAAGTTAGGCTTTCATCCAAATGCTGATGCGACACCACAATTTGCGTGGCGGCAACAGGCTTGCCATTTTTGTATTGAACCGAAATTTGGCTTTTGGAGTCCGGCCCCAAGCGCTTGTCGCCAGCATGGCGGGCTTCGGCCAGAATTTGCAAAATGCGCTGGGCATAATACAGTGGTGCAGGCATCAAATCAGGGGTTTCATCACAGGCATAACCAAACATGATGCCTTGGTCGCCAGCACCTACATCCTTGTTGGCTGTATCATCAACACCTTGCGCAATATCGGCCGATTGGTTGTGCAGCAAAACTTCAATCTGGGCCGTTTCCCAATGAAAGCCCGATTGCTCATAACCAATATCCTTGATGGCCTTGCGCGCCACATCAATGATCATCTGCGTGGTCACGGATTGGGGGCCGCGCACTTCGCCGCCGATCACCACACGGTTGGTGGTGGCAAAGGTTTCGCAGCCCAGACGCACCCGGGCGGGATCCATTTTTTCGGCAAGAGCTTCGCGGAAGAACAGGTCAACCACTTCATCGGAAATGCGGTCACACACCTTGTCGGGGTGCCCTTCCGAAACAGATTCACTGGTGAAAACATAAGAACGACGTGCCATGACTGCTCCCGCAATAAAAAGACAAGAATCTATATAAAGAAAGCTTTATACCGTTAAAAGCCCTAATGGCAGCGCTTTAAGCCAAGGTCAAGCAAAACCCGCTTGCAAAACACAAGCGGGTTTTCAAAATCACTCAGGCATAAGCTTAAGATTTTTTAAGACTTCATATCCACGATCAGTCGCGCCAACCCTGCGATCAGCTTGCGCTTGGGCGCGGTATCCGCGTCACCAAAGGCTTTAGCCAATTGGATGCCCTCGGGAGTCATCATGGTGGCTACAAATTCATCACCTCTGCTGGCTTCGCTGAAGCCGCCCTCTGACTCAAGGCCAGGCAGACCATCAAAGAAAAACTGAACCGGCACACCGAGTGTCTTGGCTGCGTAAAACAACCTTGAGGCGCTGATGCGGTTAGAGCCCTTTTCATATTTTTGAACCTGTTGGAAGGTGATGCCCAAAAGCTCACCCAGCCGCTCTTGGCTCATGTTGATCAGTTGACGACGCATCCGCATGCGGGTTCCGACATGTACGTCTATATAATTGGGGTCGCGCCGCGTCATCTTTCAAGTTCCTCAGACAGAGCCCCCAGCCTGACTTCAACTTTCGTAAAGCGGCACCGCAACTTTCCTGCAACGCGCTCGTTCAAGGCTGAGATTGCTAATGCAGTTTATTGCACAATGCAATGTTTATTCTAGGGTGTGAAAAAAATACGAAACCGTTTCACGAGCCATCCAAGGGCACTGAAACCGCACACAAGTAGAAGTAGCGCAAAATCGCCTATCCTTGCGAAAACAACGGCGGCCAATGATCGCGGCAAAGCAGAATCGTAAACACCAATTTCTTCTAGCGGAGAAAAAACCAAACGCCGCCCATAGGGATCGAACACTGCAGAAACGCCTGTGTTGGCCGAGCGCACGATGGCCAAGCCCTGTTCAATGGCGCGCAACCGCAGTTGAGCCACATGTTGCCAAGGGCCAGTTGACCTGCCGAACCAGCCATCATTGGTCACATTGACCAGCCAATCCGGACGCCGTTTTGCATCGACAGTCTCTGCTGGGAAAATGGCCTCATAGCAGATTTGCGCACCAACAAGTCCAGCCCCGGGGATCACCAATGATCCAGGGCCCGTTCCCGCACGGAAACTTTCCGGCAAAGGCACAACTTGGCGAAAACCCAAAGGCTCTAAAAGCCATGCCAAGGGCAAAAATTCACC
>JAGWUY010000247.1 GCA_028868255.1 Alphaproteobacteria bacterium
GTGGATGCCAATATGTGGACGTGTCTGAAAACCTAGCAATAGACCGCGCCAAGCAATTGTTCGGTGCCACGTTCGCCAATGTGCAGCCCCATTCTGGTGCTCAGGCCAATCAGGCTGTGTTCTTTGCGTTACTGCAGCCGGGCGACACCTATATGGGCCTTGACCTCGCCTGCGGTGGCCATTTGACCCACGGCTCACCTGTCAATCAATCTGGCAAATGGTTCAAGGTCGTCCCTTACAAAGTTCGTGAAGACAACCAGCAGATTGATTATGATCAGGTCGCAGCTCTCGCACTTGAGCATAAGCCAAAGCTGATTATCGCGGGCGGCTCTGCCTATCCGCGCGCCATTGACTTCAAACGCTTCCGCGAAATCGCAGACAGCGTGGGCGCTTATCTGATGGTAGATATGGCCCACTTTGCGGGCCTTGTGGCCGGTGGTGTTCATGCCAACCCACTGGAACACGCTCACATTGTCACCACAACAACCCACAAAACACTGCGCGGCCCCCGCGGTGGTCTGATCCTGTCGCGTGATGAGGCGATTGGCAAAAAAATCAACTCTTCTGTGTTCCCCGGTTTGCAAGGCGGCCCATTGGAGCATGTGATCGCAGCCAAGGCCGTAGCCTTTGGAGAAGCGCTGAAACCAGCTTTCAAGAAATATGCAGCCCAAGTGGTCAAGAACGCTAAAGCCTTGGCCGCAGCCATGGTCGAAGGCGGCTGTGACATAACCACCGGCGGCACCGACACGCATTTGATGTTGGTTGATCTGCGCAAGAAAGGCATTTCCGGCAAAGCTGCTGAAGCCGCTTTGGGCCGCGCCTATATCACATGCAACAAAAACGGTATTCCGTTTGACCCCGCACCTTTCACCATCACCTCGGGCATTCGCTTGGGCTCGCCTGCGGGCACATCGCGTGGCTTTGGTGAAGCCGAGTTCCGCGAAATTGGTCGCTTGATCATCGAAGTGCTTGATGGTCTGGCCAAAAATGGTGAAGAGGGCAATGCCAAGGTTGAAAAAGCCGTAAAGAACAAGGTGCTCGCACTCACTAAACGTTTCCCGATTTATAGCTAAAAGGAAACAGCGAAATGCGTTGCCCATTTTGCGGAAACGCAGATACACAAGTCAAAGATAGCCGTGCCAGCGAAGACGGCACGGCCATTCGCCGCCGCCGCGCCTGCCCGGATTGCGCTGGCCGCTTTACCACTTTTGAGCGCGTTCAATTGCGCGAACTGAGCGTGCTCAAACGCTCCGGCCGCCGCACGGCTTTTGATCGTGATAAATTGGCCAAATCGGTTCAGGTGGCACTGCGCAAACGCCCCGTGGAGCAGGAGCGCATTGAACGCATGGTGTCAGGCATTGTGCGCCAACTGGAAAGCTTGGGCGAAACCGAAATCAAATCCGAAGCCATCGGCCAATTGGTGATGGAAGGTCTGAAGAATTTGGATGATGTGGCCTATGTCCGCTTCGCCTCGGTTTACCGCAATTTCCGCGAAGCGAAGGATTTTGAAAATCTTCTCGGTGAATTGAATGATGAGGATAAGGGGCAGGGTTAAGGCTTCACGTGTTGAACCCTGCCACTCAACATTATGCCGCCACCAGATTTCCCTTCTGCTTCTCGCTCCATAACAGGAAAAACGAAGCTGCGATAATCATGGCAATGCCCACCCACAAATTTCCTTCGGGTAGATAATGAAAAGCCAAAAAACCCGCGATGATGTTGAACGGCAAGCGAAGATCATCAAACGGCTGCAACACTGATGCATCGGCTTTGGAATAGGCTTTGGTGAGGAAATATTGCGCGGCAAATTGCAAAGCACCCCCCGCCAGCAAATAGGCCAAGACTTTACCAGTCGGAACTTCAAACCCTGCCAAACCTGAAAGCACAGCATTGAGGGGAGAGAGCAGCAACAGCAGCCACATGGTGATGGTTTCAGACTTTTCATGGCCTGTCAGCTGCTTGGTAATAAGTGAGGCTGCACCCCACAAAATGGCAGCGGCTACGGGGGCCAAAGACCATACATTGAAACCCGTTGACCAAGGCTGCAACACCACCATTGCACCAGCAAAGCCAAGAGCGGCGGCAAACCAGCGGCGTGGTTCTACATTTTCTCCCAAGAATAGCTTTGCCCCCAGCAGAATGAAGAACGGTGATGTCATCACCAGTGCGATCACCTGCCAGATTTGTACCCCATGCGCCAAGCCAAAAACAAAGGCTTGAACACCCAGCGCGGAAAGCACAACACGGATGATGTGTTGTACCGGATAGTCAGTTTTCAATGCGCCTAGGCCGTTTTTCCAAATGAAGGGCAACGACACGATGAGGGCAATAAAATATTGCCAGAATGCATCGGAGGTGGGTTTGAAGCCAAGCCCACCATAATCTGGTGAGCCCGTTACTGTTTGCGTGATAACATTGATGACGGCAAAAGCTGCGCCGGCCGCAACCATATAACTGGCCCCGGCGATGATATTTGATTTTGAAGCTGTGTTCATTTTCTCTGTTCCAATTCGTTTGCACAAATCAGGACAAATGAGCGCCATAACGCCAAAGCCCACGCAACACAGCGTGAGGCAAAAACAAAACGGTCTCATTCTCTTTCATCCGGACTATACCGTCGGCCCAGGAGTTACACCTGATCTGCTGACATCTGGATTGCTCCAAACCGCTCGCGGGCTATACCGCCGGTGGGGAATCACACCCCGCCCTGAGAATAAAGCTAACTCGCGTTAGCAAACCACCTCTTAAAGCCAGTGCGCCGTTAACGCAAGGCATGAACGATATGCAGGCGGCGCATTGTAATTCATCCAAAGGCAAGCTATTGCCAGCGCCATGACAACACCGCGCAAACCTCCCATCGCTCGCTCCGCCGCAAGGCTTGGGGCCGTGCAGGCGCTTTACCAAATGGATATTGCATCGGCTGACCTTGGCGAAACGCTGGCGCAGTTTTCGACCCGCGTTGTCGGCGATGATTTTGATGATGGCCAATGCGGCGAAGCAGATTACAAGCATTTGCGAGAGGTGGTTGAAGGGGCCGTGCGAGAGCAGGCCTTGATTGACCCTACCGTTGATAAGCTGCTGGACAAAGATTGGCCCATTCACCGTTTGGATGCCACCGTGCGGGCCATCTTGCGCGCCGCTGCATTTGAAATCATGTTCAAGGAAAATGTGCCAGCGCGCGTGGCCATCAATGAATATGTGAATGTCGCAGGCGCATTTTTTGATGGTGAGGAACAGAATTTCACCAATGCCGTGCTGAATGCTCTAGCCCGCCAACGCCGACCCGAAGAATTTGCCGCATGAGTGCGCCTGACGCCAGTGCAGCGCGCCGCACCGTGTTGCTTCTGGCTGTCGCCCAAGCGCTCTATTCTTGCTGTGTGATCATTGTTTTTTCGACCGCTGGCCTTGTGGGCCTGATGATTGCGCCCAGCAAGGGCCTGGCCACATTGCCCATAACCACATTTGTTATCGGCTCCATGCTCACCACCGTTCCGGCCTCATTGCTCATGCAGCGCTTTGGTCGCCGTCCGATTTTTGCAGTGGGTGCCATGATCAGTATTTTGGGCGCGTTGCTGGCGGTTTATGCGATTTTCCAATCAGCATTTTGGCTGTTCTGCGCGGCAACTGCGATGCAAGGCGTATTTCAAGCCACGTCAAATTATTATCGCTTCGCCGCTGCTGAATCAGCAGGGGCCGAGAACAAAGGCATCGCCATTTCGTGGGTGCTCACAGGGGGAGTGATCGCTGCCATTGCAGGCACACTGATCTCAAGCGGATCTGCCAACTATTTTGCACCTTTCATATTTGCTGGCTCTTATGCGGCAGCATCAGTCTTGGCGGTCTTGAATTTGTCCGTGATGGCATTCATCAATCTACCGAAGCCAAGCGCCGAGGAAATTGCGGGCCCGCGCCACAGCTGGCCACAAC
>JAGWUY010000248.1 GCA_028868255.1 Alphaproteobacteria bacterium
ACTCAGCGCAAAGTGAGGTGCAGCAAAGAGTGCCTGCAAATAAGCCGTTGCTGCATCAAAAATAGCGTTGCCTGCGGATTTTAGAGCATCATCGCTACGCCCCTGCCCGACGCGAAATTCCATGTCTATAAAAGCATTTTGGGGCAGCAAATCCGCAACTGCATAGTGTTCAGATTTAAAAGCCCGCAAGCGCAGCGCACCACGTTCAAACAACCCAGTGGTCATAACCACCTGATGCAGCACTTGGCAAAACTCACCCATATCGATCTGGGGTTCCAGATTGGCACTGTACTCAATGCGCAGGTGCGGCATTTCAAACCCCTCACTTCATTTATTTAACATGTTAAATACAAACTGCCGCAAGGGTCAAGGGGTTTTCTGTTTCAAGCGCTGGGTGTTGAAACACCCCAATTGGCAATGCAAAATTCGTCCTAGCCTAAATCAAAAAAGCGTTGCAATTCAATGTCAGTCACTTTGCGTGCAAAAAATTCGATTTGTGACTGGCGGGTTGCCGCAAAACATTCGACAAAGCGCGAGCCTAGCCATTCATTGGCGACTCCCGATGCCTTGAAGCGTAAAATGGCCTCTGGCATCGCATGTGGGAAAACAAGTTCGTCTGCTATCTGACCATAACCATTGCCAATAACGCAGTCATGTGGCTCAACCTGACCCTCAATTCCAGCAAGCCCTGCTGCCAAAGTGGCTGCAACTGTGAGGTAGGGATTACTATCAGCCCCCGGCAACCTGTTTTCGACGCGCAGCGAACCTGAGTCATGGCCCACAACGCGAAAGCAGGTGGTGCGATTCTCAAAGCCCCAAGTTAGGCCAGGGGGCGCAAAAGTCCCAGGTGCAAATCGGCGATATGAATTGAGTGTTGGAGCAAAAACCAACATCATGTCGCCAGCATATTTCTGCAAACCACCAATAAAGTGGCGGAAAGTATCCGACATCATGTCAGGTTTTGCACCATCGAAAAAGGCACCATTTCCGGTTTTGTCTTTCAGCGAAATGTGGATATGAGCGGATTGACTGTCAGCTTTTTCGCTCCAGCGCGGCATAAACGTAATGGCTTTCCCCTGTCGCAAAGCCAAAGCACGAAGGAAATTTTTTAGCAACATCAACTGATCTGCAGGCTCAACGCCTTCGCCCGCCGCTATGCAGGCTTCCATAAAGCCTCCGCCAATTTCCTCGTGCATCTTGGCGAGATTGATGCCAAGCGGCTCACACATTTCAGCAACCGCTTGATACCATTCACTTTGCGTAGCTTGATAGATGATGAGATCGTGGCTCTTATGCTGCGTCGCGGTCTGCAAGTCACGATAGCCTTTGGCGCGCGCGGACTCATGGCTTTCACTGAACAGGGTATATTCAAGTTCTATTCCATATTTTGGCGTAAAGCCTCCGTCTTTTGCCCGCTTCAAAACTTTGCCCAAGATAGACCGTGGGCAAATTGCTGCTGCACCGTCTTTGAATTGAGAAAGCAACAGCAGATCATGCCCTGTTTTGGCCCAAGGAATACGCCTCGCCATTGATTGATCAATTGCCAACTGTTCATCATGAAAATCAGCTTCGCCATCGGTTACACCCGGCATATCAAGCAATTCATCAGTTGGGTCCAGCGCCAACTGCGGAAGGGCCATGCCCATGCCATTCTTTAGCAGGCTGGGCAAGCCAGATACGGAAACCATTTGCCCACGCAGCAGGCCATTCGTATCTGCCATGGCCACAGTGGCAAAACGGCTGGACTTATCTTTCAGGTAGTCGCCGATGATTTTGTTTGTCATGGCTTTAAGTGGATCCCCATAAAGTGAAGCAAATGATAATTGAACTGTTCTGAATTTTCGAGATTACAAACATGGCCCGCGTCAGAAATAATTTCAAACTGCACAAGAGGCGATTGGCCCGCAGCATGGATACGTTCGACAACGCCACGAATTTCAGACGGTGAAGCCAGCTTGTCATGCGCGCCCGTCATCATCAAAACTGGGCATGTAATCTTGGTGAAATCAAAACGCTCGATTGGGTGGGTAAAACACCACACAGCATCACGGTATGTAGTGCCAGGAATGGCAGCCATCGAAGCAAGCAATTCTTGTCGAACGGGCCCACTTGCATTTGGCCCAGCAATAATATCAACAACCCCTTGCGCAAAATCCTTTGGCGATTTGCCTTCATCGAGAGGTTTTTGGCGGGCCTTAAAAAAACTAATCCTCTCCTCAACAGGGGCCTCCGACATGCCAGTGCATCCCCCACATAAGATAAGGCCTGCAAGTTGATCTGGAAACCGCATCGCAAAAGATGTTGCAATCCATGAGCCATAAGACAGGCCACACAACACCACCTTCTCTTTGACGAAGTGTTGCATCACTCGCAAAATATCGTGACAATAATCGTCAACGCGCGATTGATCCGGCCCCAAGGGGCTTTCGCCATAGCCGCGAAGATCGAGGCTCGCCGCCTGGCAAAATGGCGCAACACCATAAAGCTGACTGCGCCAATTCTTGCGGTTTCCGCCAATGCCATGCAGAAACAAAAGCAATGGACCTTCGTGTTTCACAGTGCTTGAGACCGCAAGTAGCGGCATACCAATCACTTTTTCGTCTTTCAAAACAAATATTTCCGACAGCGCTCCCAAGCCTGCCTCAAAAATTAATCTTGTGCCCTCAGCAATTTCTGCTGCCCGCGGCTCCGGTGCGCTGAAATGAGCAAACCAATGTATAACAGACTTTCCCTCATTCACTTCAACGCGGCATTCACCACGATAGAAATCAATGTCGCAAATACCTTCGACATGTTCATACCGGAGCACCCGATCAGAATTTGAAAAGGAGGTGAGTTTCTCTCGGTAGATTGTATCGTCACCTTTTACTTTGAACACTCGCATCTGACCGCTTTTTTCCGGCTTCAACCACTCAAGGTGCGGATGCCAAGCTGCGCAAAAGTCTTGGAGCAAGGCCCATACCACTTCGGGCGGCGCATCAACCACGCGGCGGCACTGAACCTTATGCTCAGCCATGGTCAATCTGCTCCGGCACTAGTCCTATGCGCGCCGCGCCACAATGAATTGCGAGCCCCGCCTTCATCTCCCGGCGCTCGGTCAATTTCATCCATATCATAGAGCGCCAACACAGAGAGATAATCTTCCATAATTTCAGACGTGAAGGGCAGCATCAATGCGCCGCAGCGGCTGTCCCGGTATATGCGTTCCAACGGCAGACTTTTTAACATCGACTGGCCGCCACAAGTGCGAATGGCCAAAGCGGCAATTTCTTGCGCACCTTCCATTATGCCATATTGGGCGGCATACATCCGCATTACTTCTGCTTTTGAAGGGAAAGGTTTTGCCTCCATGAAGGCTTGCCACCACAAGGCGCGCATTTGCGCCAACTTTGCATACATGCGTCCCATAGCGAACCGCTTGGTAGCATACATTCGCCGATCAATTGGCGGCTGGCCAGCAACCTTGCCCTTCAGATAGTCAGCTGTGAAATCATAGGCAGCTTGCGCCAGCCCCATATAGCTGGGCGAGAGCGTGATCATCAAATGTGGAAAGTGCGGCAGCGTTTTGATGAAAATGCCGCGCGGCATTAACAAATCATCTTCTGACACAAAAACATCTTTTAGAACAAGGTCGCGAGAGTTTGTACCACGCATGCCGAGTGGATCCCATTCGCCCTGCACTTGCAAACCCGGCTTATCTTTGTGAACAACAAAAATCATCGTGTCTTCATGGCGAGGCTCTATACTTGGGAAATGTTCGGTGCAGACGATGGAGTAGTAGTCGCAATAGCCTGCAAGGCTTGCAAATTTTTTTGCACCATTAATCACCCATCCACCATCCACTTTACGACAGTTTGTTTGAATCGGTTTTGAAGTCCAATTATGACCACCTTCAGAAATGGGTTGCGAATAAATCGCTTGTTCT
>JAGWUY010000249.1 GCA_028868255.1 Alphaproteobacteria bacterium
ACATATCCTCAATAAAACGGCGCTCAATCTCCAGCCCGTCCCATTCTTCTCCAGCACTGTCAAAGATCAATGTAAAAGGCCCCTGATATTTGGCCACCCACGCGGCTTTTAAACACGCAGCAAAATCTGGCTCATCAATTTTCTTCTCCGCCAAAAAGCTGGCCTTGGCATGGCACAGTTCTGCCCGCGCAAAGATTGAAGCAAGGTCTGAATATTTTGAAGCGCCGTGCCAATTGCCTGTATCAGCCAGAAAACCAAGGTTTTTACCGACAGAATCAAGCACGTAATGCACTTCTTTCGGCCCGGACAGCAGGTCAAACCAGTTCTCCGTCACCACCCGCACACCCAGCTTTGCCCCAAGCTCACTCACCACTTTAAGTCCCTCAACAGACATTTGAAGCGCCTCATCTGAGGGTTGGCTTTTACCCGCAATCACGCGGGCATATTTGGCACCCAGCACGGCGGCGCTGTGGATCCAACTTTGAATCCAGGCCATGTCCCGCGGTCGCGTTTCAGCCTTGGTGATGTCACCATCATCAATCAGCAGGGTTTGGATGATTACATTGTCTGCTGCAAACGCATCTCTGATTTTTTTGAGATAGCCGGCGTCTTGCGAAGCCAAGTGAAAGTGACAAAGCTCAAGCCGGTGGTATCCGCGGGCCGCCAGCGCCGCCGGCACATCCTCAAGGCTGATACGTGGTGCCCCAAAGGTGTCGCGCCGTTTGGCAGGAACACTGGCTCCGGGCCCATTGTCATAAGTCAGCCCCAGCATGTGGTGCAGACTCCAAGATGACACAGCAATCGGATGGGACATCACTTAGCTCCTTCTAAAGCGCAACCATGCCCACCAACCGAGAAGAGTGGAGGCGCTGATCAAGGCCAACACCAAGCCCCATGTTTCAGAACGATCATGGCGCAAATTAAGCACAATGTCATGCGCCCCTGAAGGCACATCAATTGTGATCAGTCCGAATTTGGGTTCGGGCGACAACGCAAGTGAAGTGCTTGTGGTCACATCAACCGCCTGCCACAAGGGCCAGTAAAACTGGCGGATTATGATGGGTCGCGGTGTAGCATCATTGACGTGAATGAGCAGGCGGCGCGATGAAATTTGCTGCAACGGCACGGCAGAAACATGGTCGGGAGTCGCCGCCCAATCGGCACGCACCGCATCGCGCCTGCCAGAAGTCAATTTCAGAATAGGCGCGAAAGCTGTGCGCGGCAGATACTCCCAAGCGGACAAATGATCCTTCACTGTGGCCTCAACAAGATCGCGCTGCAATCCCAAAACCTGCGCGAGTTGAAACCCCGTCCAGCCTGATCCAGCCGCCAAGACGGCCAGAACCACAGCAACGGGCCCAAGACGCAGTTTGGCAAAGCCCAAGGCCACGACCAGCGGCAAGCCAAATTCCGCCAACATCATAAAGCGCCACGGAAATTGAATGGCTTGTAGCGGGCGCACCAACCACCACACAGGCCAGGACAAAACAGTCATAAAGAACCAAGCCGCCACGAGCGGAGCGACGCACAACAATAGCAGAACGCGATCAGCTTTGATCCGCCACAGCACAAGGGCAGTGATTGCCGTCACCACCACCAGCCAAAATTTCAGCAACAGCATCAGCGGCGGGTTCGGCTCATCCACCCCGTCAAAAAATAGCCAGTGAGACCAGTTAAACGCTGTCTGCCACAGAGTTTCAGATGAAACCGTGGAGAGCAAAGATAGCGCTGGCCACCAATAAAAGACCGAAAGCCCCAGCCCCAGCACTGCACCACCAGCCGAAAGTGCAAAAAACCGCAAGCGTTCAGGCCACTTTGGAAAACCAAAAATACTAACCCCCAGAGCCACCGGTCCAAAGCCAGCCGCCACCATTACCACTGAGGGCAAATGGCTGAGCACCAATCCCCCCACGCTCGCAGCAAGAATGAACACGCTGGCAGTCTCACGCCGCATCAGGCCAACAAGCGCAGAGGCCATGACCGGCACGAAGGCATAAGCTGCCAACTCCCCCAGCGCCTGCCGCACCCCCCAATCAATCATCAGGTGGTACGGCAATATCACATAAAGCCCTGCCGCCAGCAGGGCCTGTGGAGCCTCGAAAAACCGCCGCGCAAGGTGAAAATAGCCAAGACCCGAAAGGGCAAACAACACCACCGTGCCAGCATTGAGCAAGTTTGGCGTTTCACAGTCCCAGCACAGGCCGCGCCCGAAAGTGGACGACACCCAAAACGGCAAAGGCCCATAGAAAAAGAAGTCCGGCGCCCCCGCGCCAAACCACAGCTCCGGCATCCAGCGCGGATAAATCTCACCCCGCCAGATCCCCGCATCAAAAGAAGAAAGCCAAACCAGATTATTGGCCAGTGAATGGCCCAGCGGCGGGCCATAGAGATAGGCCGGCCACAAAGCCAAGATGGCCAGCAGCAAAAAACCAGAAAACCGCAAAAGAGATTCGGTAAGGCGCATGGAAAAACCATAGCAAAGCCTGAAGCAGAAAAACAAAAAACCCGCCATCCCTTTCTGGATCGGCGGGTGACATTGACTTAAAAATTGCAGGTGCCAACCCAAGACTTTGCAAAACATTACTAAAAGTTTTGCAAAAGCAGAGTTGATGGCTAGTCTTTTCCGAGTGCCATGAATTACGCCTTTCACAGCTCTAGGTGTTCTAATTCATCAATCTCAAGTTGGTGCCTTGGAGTAGCTCTCCGCATGCGCAGCCTCAGCCCCCGGTGGGCCTGTGAGGCAACCCCGCGACAAAAGGGAGGGATTGCGGTTAATCCGGTGATTAGATATGAGATTTCAAAACCACTTAACGGGGATTCTCCATGGCTGCGCATTCGTCCACACCGTCCAACATTCCGGCCCCCGGCTCAGCTGAGGATAATGCCCTTCACCGCAAAACTTATGAAGGCTTTATTGCCTTCTCAATTGCTGGTGCCTTGATCTGCCTTTACATTGTGGTGGCGCTGGTAGTGTTCCGGTTTGTATCGAACCCCTTCAATCTGGTGCTTGGCTTTGGCGGCATTATTGTTGGCTCCATCGCCAGCATGATTGCGCTGCGCATGGGCGGCAAATGGCTTGTGCCGGTAATCATTCTGGTGCTCTACGGCCTCCTCACCGCTGCCAACGTGCATATGTCTTAGGTCTACTTGCGTAATTCTGAGGTAAGTTTGCAAGGGGAAGGCGGCTGTCAAAGCCCTTTCCCCTTTGCCTTTTATTCGGCTAGATTGCCGTGCAAAGATTCTCTTAACGGCAGTGGAACCGGGCATGGCGCAAGAAGCAATCGTCGTCGATAGGCCAAATGTGCACTTGATGCATATGGTGGTGTTTACCCTGCTGGTTGCGGTGATTACGGCCGTATTATTTCCGCATATCAAAGACGCCTTTATGGCCAATCCGGGTTTGAACGGGTTGATCGTAGCCACACTGCTCATGGGCACTGCCTATGCCTACCGCATGGTGTGGCGCCTGTTCCCGGAAGTGAGTTGGCTTAACGGTTTTAAAATTGGCCAAGGCAGTGAACAATCCCCTCCCATATTGCTGGCCCCCATGGCAACCATTTTGGGCGACGCTTCGGGCCGCACTGTGCTATCGCCGCAAACTATGCGCTCACTGTTGGATTCATTGGCCTCACGCCTTGATGAATCGCGGGATTTGCTGCGCTATCTCATCGGCCTTCTTATTTTCTTAGGATTGCTCGGCACTTTCTGGGGCTTGCTCGCCACGGTGACGTCGGTGGGCGACGCAATCCGCAATCTCGATGTAGGCTCTACGCAGTCTTCCGCTGTGTTTGAGGAGTTGAAGGCCGGCCTGCAAAAACCTTTGGCTGGCATGGGCCTTTCCTTTTCATCTTCATTGTTCGGTTTGGCAGGATCTTTGGTTTTAGGTTTTCTGGATTTGAAAG
>JAGWUY010000028.1 GCA_028868255.1 Alphaproteobacteria bacterium
GCGATATACTGGTTATCTCAACGCCAGAAGATACACCGCGCTTTTCAACCTTGCTTGGCGATGGTTCCAAATGGGGGCTAAACATCTCCTATGCCGTTCAGTCTTCTCCAGATGGGCTGGCCCAAGCCTTACTTATAGGCGAGAACTTTATAGACCGAGCTCCTAGTGCATTAATATTGGGCGACAATATTTTTTATGGCCATGATTTGGTCAAACAACTTCAAAGCGCAAATCACCAGAAGAACGGCGCAACAGTGTTCGCCTACAATGTTCACGATCCGGAACGCTACGGTGTCGTTGAATTTGACGCCACGCGTCGCGCCATCAGCATCGAAGAGAAGCCAACTAATCCGAAGAGTAATTTTGCTGTCACCGGATTATATTTTTATGATCAAAATGTTTGCAACTACGCAAAAAGGGTTCGGCCTTCAGCGCGCGGCGAACTGGAAATCACGGACTTAAACAACATGTATTTGCGGGATAGCGCTTTACAGGTTGAAATCCTAGGCAGGGGCCACACATGGCTTGATACAGGAACCCATGAAAGTCTGCTTGAAGCCTCACAATTTGTGGCAACACTGCAAAAGCGCCAAGGCTTGATGATATCGTGCCCGGAAGAAATTGCCTATCGTCAAGGTTGGCTTGATGATTCCATGCTGGAAAAACTGATAGCACCGCTTGAAAAAAGTAACTACGGCAAATATTTGCGCCGCATGCTTACACAACCAGATCACACATAGACTGTAAGGAAATTCAACAGGCCAATGACTGACTCCGTTGATTTTGAACGCATAACAATTCCACCGCCCCGGCGCCCGATGCAGGCGCGCATGCGCTATCAGGTCATATCTCTTGCACTGGTGGTGCTGCTGTCAATCATTACGCCGCTCTTCATCACCCAGTCTTACTTGCCGGGCGGCTGGTCGGCACTGAAAGCCGCAAATTTCCAAGCGAGTGTTTTCGCTTGCCTGTGCGCCAGCTTGCTTTGCTTAACTGTGCTGAAGCAACTCGACCAATATCCTGGCATTAGGGCAATTGTATATGTTTTCCCAGTGACAATGCTGATTTTTGGCTTTGTTGCGTTGTCAATTGTGGTGTTTCGCTTCGATTATTCCCGTTACGTCGTGTTGTTGAGTTTTGTGGCTACAATTTTTTGGCTCCACGCCCATTACGTCTCGTCTAGGCATACTAACAGCTTCAGCTTTGCAGTCATTCCTGGCGGCAAAACTGACACTCTGCAGGATCTGCCAAATGTCACATGGCACGTGCTTGAAAAACCAACAGCCGAGCTATCGAAATATAGCGGAATAGTTCTCGACCTGCGTCACGACCACAGGCCGGACTGGGAGCATTTCGTGGCCAATTGTGTCTTGGCAAGCATTCCCGTCTACGACATCAAACATATCGCTGAGGTGATGACGGGAAAGGTAGAAATTGAACACTTGTCGGAAAATAATTTCGGATCAGTTCTTCCATCAAGCACCTATATGCGCATCAAGAGATGGCTGGATTTTTGTTTAGCAATAGTCTTGCTGCCATTATTCTTTTTTGTCATCGCTATAACAGCAATCGCAATTAAGATGGATTCGCCAGGACCCGCCATCTTCACACAACCTAGGCTTGGATTTCGAGCTAAAGCATTTACAATTTACAAGTTGAGAAGCATGCGTCAGGCGACTGGCAATGAAGGCAGCTTTACAAGCGCGAGTGATTCACGCATCACCAAGATAGGAAAATTCATTCGCAAGTATCGCATTGATGAATTCCCACAGATCCTGAACGTGCTGCGCGGTGAAATGAGTTGGATTGGCCCAAGACCAGAATCCCTCGAACTCACGAAATGGTATGAACCGGAAATACCATTTTACATTTACCGCAACGCTGTGCGCCCTGGCCTCTCGGGATGGGCTCAGGTCAATCAGGGAAATGTTGGCGAAATTGAACATGAGCGAGATAAGGTCCAGTTTGATTTCTATTACATCAAACACTTTTCGCCTTGGATGGATCTACTGATCGTGTTCAGAACTATCCAAATCATGCTTAGTGGATTTGGTTCACGCTAACAAAAATATTTCTCAGATGCGATTTCCATAACGTGAAGAAATCTCGCTAGGCAGGCTTTCTTTTGCCTTGTAGCACCACTTTTAATTTTTCGCTCAGCCCTTCACGCGTCACCAGCACGCCTTTTGACGTCGCAACAACAATCAGTCCTTCAACACCAATGAGAAGGGTTTCAATATCGCTTGCATAAAGCAGATTGTTCGCACCATCAGCAACGAGGCCATCACCAAATACACAATTTCCGAACTCATCTTTGGGCAAAAGGTCTCGCACTGCATCCCAACTACCAACATCGCTCCATTGATAATTAACGGGGAAGATCGCAGCATGAGCTGTTTTTTCCATGACAGCATAGTCAATTGAAAGGCGCGGCGACGACGCAAAATGCTCCCGATTTAGAATTTTGAAGTCGCCATGCAAAACAGAATTTGCATAAGCCAAACGAACTGCTGCTAAAATCTCTGGCGCGTGATATCCAAGCTCATCCAAAAAAACATCAGCACGGAACAGAAAATTTCCGCTGTTCCAGAAATAACCTTCCCGTATATATTTTTCGGCTCTGGACACATCTGGCTTTTCTACGAAGCTGTCGATCCGATAACAGCCGTTTTTGCGCAAGGCTTCTCCTGGCTTGATATAGCCATAAGCTGTTTCCGGCGTCGTAGGTTTAACCCCGAATGTAACGAGTTTACCTTCCTCTGCGTCAGCGGTTGCCGCAACAACAGCCTGCACAAAGGACGTGTTATCATGGATCATATGATCGGCAGCCAACACTAGCACCAGCGCAGAAGGCGAACGCGCCTGTGCAGCTAAACATCCTGCGGCAACGGCAGCACAGGAATCACGCGCTACGGGTTCAAGCATGATCTCGCCATCGATGCGAAGGTTTCGCAATGCTTCGGCAATGAGAAACCGATAGCGATCACCCGAAACCACGATGGGACGATGGTCAAAAATACGGTCGCGGCAACGCAGCACCGTATTCTCAATGAGACTGCTGGTTTTTCCCAACGCGACAAACTGCTTAGGCCGTTCTTCAGTTGACAAGGGCCAAAGGCGAGTTCCTGCACCACCACTGAGTATGAGAGGTATAATTGCTTGCATGGCGGCATTAGACCTTTTGATTGAACTCGCCAACAGCAGGAAATCCCGCTAGCAACGTTTCAATGTGCGAGAATATTTCACGCATGTGTTCATTTGATTGAAAGCTTTCACAGACCACAACAAGCTCTGGTTTATTCGATGACGCCCGAATGAGACCAAAACTACCATCTTCAAATTCAAAACGAATACCGTTGACGACATTGATCTCTTTTATTTTTTGCCCAGCAATTATTGCACCAGAAGCTTTGATCTGCGTGATCAAGTGAGTTATGCCTTCTACAACTTGGTATTTTTCCGCATCGCTGCACTTAGGAGACATGGTCGGTGTAGTAAAGCTTGTCGGCAGCTCGTGATAGAGCTCATGCATTGTTTTTGAAGGTGTACGATCCAACAAGCGGCAGATTTGAATGGCAGATGCAAGTCCATCATCATAGCCGGCGCCGTAAGGCCCCCTCAAAAAGAAATGCCCTGATTTTTCAAAACCTGCAATAGCATCAAGCTGCTGGGTCCGCTGTTTGATATAGGAGTGTCCTGTTTTCCAATAGTCAACGCGCGCATTGTGCTTCCGAAGCACCGGGTCCGACTTGAACAGGCCAGTTGATTTGACATCTACCACAAACTGCGCATTTGCATGTTGTGTCGCCATATCACGTGCCAACAACACACCCAACTTATCAGCGAAAATCTCGTGCCCCAAGTTATCAACAACACCAACACGGTCGCCATCACCATCAAAACCAAAAGCCAAATCGCATTCATGTGCCAAAACAGCATCGGACATGGCCTTCAACATTTTGAGGTCTTCGGGGTTCGGATTGTAGTGGGGAAAGCGATGGTCAAGTGTGCAATCAACCTCCACAACATCGCAACCAATGCCTCGCATAACGGCCGGCGCAATGGCCCCTGCAGTGCCATTGCCGCAAACCACTGCCACCTTAAGTTTACGCTGGAGTTGAAAACTCTGGATCAACTGCTGCTGATATTTTTCTTGAACACCAAAAATCCGGTGCACTATACCGCCCGGTCGCCTCGTTCCCTTGGCTTGCAGAACGATGTCTTTGAGCGACGCCATATCTTCGGCCCCGAATGTGAGTGGGCGATCCATGCCCATTTTGATCCCTGTCCAACCATTTTCATTGTGTGACGCAGTCACCATGGCAACGCAAGGCAAGTCTAGCTCAAATTGAGCAAAATAGGCCATGGGCGTAACAGCAAGTCCAATATCAAAGATTTCACATCCGGCATCAACTAGGCCCAGCATCAAAGCTTGCTTGACGGCTTGCGAATAACTTCTGAAATCATGTGCAATGACGATTTTCGGCCTAATACCCCTGCTTTGGATGAGCGTTCCAAGGCCCAAGCCCAGGGCCTGCAATCCGCAAAGGTTTATTTCTTTTTGAAAAATCCATCGCGCATCATACTCGCGAAATCCATTCGGCAACACAAACGGAAGATTTTCGAAGTCAGAAGTATTTTGCTCAAGAATGCGCGGCATGAGGTTGTTCATGGCAGGGGTTTATTCCAGCATCCAACTCACTAGCAAGTATTAAAATCAAGAGTGGTTGCGCAGGTATCATTGTGCCTGATCGAGCTTCTCGACATCGAAATTATCGAATGAAATGCGGCCCGACATGGTCTGATCCAAGGCAGCTCTTGAAAATGAAAGCAACATCAACTCTTGAGTTTGGCACTGTCCATCAGGCACTGTAAATTCGAATTCACTGCTGCCCCAAGCCGGTTCATCCGTGATTGCTTTGCTCTGCCCAATGACTTCACCCGTTTCGACGCAGTGAACACGCCACATCAGCCCTTGGTTTGACTTGAAATTCTCGGTCTTTGTCTCAAACGAGAGCCTGTAGGCACCAGATGCAAGGCGCATGTATTGAAAGACATTTGCGCCTTCAACCTTGGCCGAATCTAAGTTGAGGCTCAAAGCTTTGTTGTTGGCAGTGCCGTCACGCACGCCAACCGAAATATCTGCGTTCGCCAACGGGACAATATTCCATCCGAAATATTGCCCCTGGATCGGTAGGTCAAATTGCCCATCAAAAATATTTCCGACTTTGCGCAATGCCAAAGGGGGCAAGAAGTCCAGCCAGACAAAATAGGCCGTCTCATAATCTTTTTTGGCAAATTCACTGTCCAGCAAAATTTGCAATTCACTGTTTGAAACGTCTGCCTTACGATCCCGCAACCCTGTGAACATTTGATACAAAACACCCAGTTCTGCGGGCGAAGCTGCGACGGACTTGAAATAATTGGCACGCCAAGGGGGTGCTTCTGCCAATTTTTTGACAACTGCATCCAACCCTTCTGGTGTCGCGGCAACGGAAGTTACAATTTTAAAGAGTTGTTCGCTTTGGTCGGGGGATGTCCTGATAGCAGAATCAATGTGCTCCATGGCACGGCCATAATCCTTGCGAGCAACAGACAGGCCAGCCGCGGAGATCTGAGCCCCAGCATCGCGCAGCGAACGCTCTGCTGCACGCAACAGAATATTGTTGCTCTTGTCTGTTTCGCCGTTCAGTGCATAAAGCAAACCAATATTCAAAAGTGCTTGGGCATCCAGAGGCTCGCTCACCAAGCGCTGTTTTTCTTGATCGATAAGTGTATCTCGCTGAACCTTGGTCAGTGAAGCGATGTAGCTATTCACTTTTTCTGGTGGAGTGCCTTCTGGGATCAAGGCAGGTGCAGTTTGTTCACGATAAGATGTCGCCAGAAGATAGGCCTCTAATCCAACAAATGAAAATATAAGGATCAGAAACGGATAGGCAAGAGACGGATGAGCCACAGCGCGGCCGACTGCTTGCGGCGCTCTATTTGATTTTACAGCGGTCAATTGGAAGCCTCAAAGAACATTTGCAAACCATGTCCCTCAGTGGTGATTGCATAGAATGAGACAAGGCCGATGGTCACCACAGTGATGGCCAAGAGTACTTTAATCAAACCGGAATGGCGCAGTAAGCCTTCGTGCCATGTGCGAGGCGCTTTCTTGCTCTGCCCATCTAATTTACGCAGTAAATATTGAGAAGGCACTTTTTGTTTTCTCAGAGCCGGAAACTCAGTCTCACCAGTCACCTGCATCTTTTTCTCAAGTCGTAGAATGGCCGCATGCACCCGCAAAAAAAGCCTGTTTTCCCAGTTGTTGTGATTTCGGTCTGGATGCAACCACTTCAGAATCAAGCGCTTATGTTCGCGCAACGCCTGCGGTTCAAAGACTTCCGGTAAAGCCAGCAAATAGGCATCACTTGCGTGGGGGTGGAAAACAACGGTTTGCAAATAGAACAGACAGGCTTGATACAGCTCGTCTGCTGAGGAACCCACAGAAGCGGCCAGTTCTCCTGCCAAAACTTTGCCTTCTGCTGCTACTCTTAAAACGGTCGTAACACCTTCGGGAAGTTTTGACTTTTCCATCGCTCGCGCCTTAAGCGGCTGCCGATAGAGCGATATCGCACTCAAAAGCGCGTCATTCGACAATGGGGAATCAACTGCCATCAGTTGTACCCATCTTGCCGCGGCAATTGCGCCTGTGTTCCGTAGCTATGATAGTCATAGTCACTGGCACCATAGCCATAGCCATAGCCCGATATTTTTGCATCAAACTTGCTCAACAGCGAGCCGATCAGATTGGCACGTGCAAATTGGAGTCTTTTGAAGGCAACTTTCACGGTGTTACGTCGCGTTTCATTGGCAGCAATGACCAACAATGTCGCCCGCGTCATGCTGGCCAACAACGGCGCGTCGGCCAAGCCCATTACGGGCGGTCCGTCAATCACGACGATATCAAAAGATTCCATGCCGAGTGCCAAGAGCGACATAAAGCGTGGGCCTGCCAGCAACTCTGCTGGGTTGGGCGGAAGTGGACCTGCCGCCATCAGAACCAGACCTTCAATTTCGGTGCTTTGTACAACTTCTTCAGGCAGCTTGCTGCCTGTGAGATAGTTGCTGAGGCCCATTTCATTGCTGCACCGCATTCGCCGGTGAACTGATGAATTGCGCAAATCACCATCAATCAGCAAAACATTCAAGCCGATGCTAGCCAGAGACTTTGCAAGAGCGATGGAACAAGTGGTCTTTCCTTCAGCTGGCTTACTGCTGGTCACCAGCAGAGATTTGGGCAGCCCATCACTGGTCGCAAATTGTAAGCTCGTACGAAGAGATCGAAAAGCCTCAGAAATTCCTGATCGTGCATTGGCCAAATCCTCTTCAACATTGCCATTGCCCAAGGGCTTAGGAATGACTCCGATCACAGAAACGCCAATTGTACTTTCAACATCTTCCGGTGACTTAAAACTATCATCAATATAATCGAATACATAAGCCAGCCCAATCGCCAGCAGCAAACCGGTGAATAAGCCCAATACCAAATTCAGTGTGAGGCTAGGTGATTGTGGCAAGCGCGGCAGTGTTGCTTTATCGACGACTGATATATTGTTGGTGCCAACAGCACCAGAAACACCAATTTCCTTATACCGCTGCAAAAGGCCGTCATAGAGCGTTCGATTTGTGTCAGCTTCGCGCTTCAAGATCGTATAGCTGATGTTGCTATTGCGCAAAGTGACCACATCGGACTTGACACTCTCAAGTTGAGTTTTTAGAGAGTCCTCTTCTTGTTGTGCCACAAGAAAGGAAGCTTTGATTGAATTCTTGATGGCTTCGACATCGCTTTGAATTTGTCGGTCTAATTCTTTGATCTGGTTACGCAGTTGAACCATATCGGGGAACGCAGGTTTATAAATTGCAAGTTTTTGCTGATACTGGGCAGCCAGTTCGGTGCGCAGCTTTTGGTTCTCCTGAATGGCTTTGCTGTCCAGAATTTCTTTCAAGCCAAAGCCACCTGTTGCTTGCGCCTGCTTCCACAGTGTTTCAGCTTTCACTCGGTTGGTATGAGCTTCGGTCAGCTTTGCGTTAATGGCTTCAAGATCAGTAACGGCCAAATTTTTGTTATCATCTAAATTGATGATGCCGTTGGTCTCGGCATATTTGACAACCTGTTTCTCGGATTCTTCAAGCTTGAATTTCAACTGCTGCAAACGGTCTTCAAGAAACTTACGCGCATAAGACGTTGCATCATATCGGCGATCTAAATTGTCGGCGATAAAGGCATCTGCATAACCATTGACAATTTTTTGTGCTACAGACGGAACCGTATGGTCGTAACTGATTTTGACGATGCGCGACCCCCGCACAGGTGAAATAATAACATTTTTCACCAGCGTGTTCACAACAATGCGCTTGCGATCTTCAATGCTAAGCGTCTGCCCCGATTTTTCAGTGGTTGAAGAAACCAGCCCCAACACCATTCCCAGCAATGACTTCGAGTTCGTTGAAAATTGGGGATCATCTGCAAGCCCCAAGGAATTCGCAACGCGCTCAGCCAGCGACCGGCTCGCCAAGAGTTCATATTTCGTCTGATAGAAATCGTTTGATCCCGTATCTTTTTCATTTTGCAGAGATTTCGTATCGGTCACATTTACTGTTTCACGGTCAATCTGAATGCTGGCCGTTGCGCGGTAAACGGGCGTCATCAGAAATGTGACGAGGGCCGCTGCAGCAAGTGTTGAAACAACGATCGAGATGATCATCAGGCGGTATTTGAGCAATGTTCGCACATGCTTGTAAAAATCAAATTGCTGCGGAGCAGCCTCTAGGGGGTCTACCCCATACTGGGGATAATAGGGATAAGCGCCATTGGGCCGTGCCATGCCATATGCATCGCCTTCAGCGCGCGCCACCATGGTGCGCTGACCGTCGCCCTGTGGATTGAATTGCGCTACTTTATCGTCCATCAAACTTGGCTCCAAGCACGGTCAAAGATACTTAAACACGCCAGAAAACGGCAGATAATCATTGATGTCACGCAAGGTTGTGCGCGTAGAAGATTCGTCAACCATCACGATATCGCCGGCCAGCAGGTTTACATCAGGAATTTTCCCGGCCCTCACCATGCGCAAGTCAAAGCGAGCTGCTTGCTTTTGTCCATTGATTTGGCGGAAAACAACAACCCCCGTTGGGTCTGCCACGCGGTTTAAACCTTCTGCTAATGCGATGGCCTGCATGAGTGACATTTTGCCTTGGATTGGAAAAATCCCGGGCTTCATCACAGCCCCATCAACGGTGACACGCTGGCTGTTATACTCTTTGATAAACACCGAAACTTGCGGTGATTGCAAATAGGTGGCTGAAAGTTTTCGGGCAATCTCTTGTTCAAGCTGTGTCGTTGTTTTACCACCAGCTTTCACCACACGGATCAACGGCAAGGAGATCATCCCCGAGGTGCTGACTTGCACGGTGCTGTCAAAATCCTTCAAACCTAAGACGGACACTTGGAGAACGTCGAGCCCGGATATCTTATAATCCTCAGCGCCTGAGCTTCCGGCGCCTAGCGCATTAGCTGCAAAAATCTTATCGGCACTTGCAGAAGCCTTGCTGCTGCCACCGCCTTCTGCAACTTTCGAGGCAAGCGTAGGCGCGAAACCATTGGCCGCAATCTGGCTGCTGTTTCCACCTGAACAGGCCATCAACCCTACGGAAACAAAAACCAATAGCAAAAATTTGGCCATGCTCATGTTTTGCAGTTTGATCATAGCTACCGAGCCCCCCTTAACATCCTGCGCCAAAAAGAAGGTGAAGCAGTTTCGGTTTTTGACACTTGCATCAGTGGTACCACCTGCTCTGGGGGCACATCCTCCAAAATGGCTTGCGGTCGGGTTAGCACAAGATGACGGGCTTCGTCCAATCCAACTTCCTGTGCAGCAACCTCAAAAGCCTCTGCCATAAGGGGGGGCCTGCGGTGGGTATCATGGGCATCTGTTGCAATAATATGAACATACCCGTCTGCCAACATTTTTTGGCCCCAATATTGCGCGCGTTTGCCAAAGCGACCGGTCAGCGAGCCGGCGGTCACTTGCATCCACACGCCAGTCTCAACTAATCTGCGAAACAAGTTATAGTTCCCTTCTATCCAGCGGAAACGCTCAGGATGAGTGAGGACGGGAACAAATCCGGCCATAAGAATATTGAACATCAACTCGTCAAGTCGAGGCGGTGCAGTCGTGTGCGAAGGTTCAAAAAGCACATAACGAGAATCATGAAGACGCAGCAGCGTGTCGTTACGCAGGCAATCGATAAAATCTGGTCGGATATGGGCATCGCAACCGACGACAAGGGCCAAATTAATGTCCTCTTCGATCAGCTTGAGATTGAGTGCCGCAACGCGTGTGCGGATATCATCTGCATTGTTGTCATATAGTCCCGGCATGAAATGGGGGCTGCAGGCTACGACTTCAATGCCATCGGAAACGGCAAGCCGCGCCATGGCGAGGCTAGTGGCCAGATCTGGCGCCCCGTCATCAACTCCAGGCAATAAATGACAATGCAAGTCGATCAATATGATCCCCAATCACAACAACGACACAGAGCAGACTGCCCTCGGACGCAAGCCGGCTTGACCACTTTTCATATGGGCCGATAGTCGTGCAATGAGGCAGAAAAGCGACCATTTTGCGCAGGGGCGTCAGCTTTTGCGAACACCAGAAAATCCCCCAGGCCGTGACTTGAAAACAACATCGCCTTCTAGGAAGTTCTGTGTCCCGACTGTGGGCTGGGTTTTTGATCGTCCCGTTTGCACGGCCATCATTCCCAAACACAAACCGAACATTGCCAGAAGTGCGGGTGCCCGCAGCGGATAATCCTGATAAGAGTGAATAAGCAACATCATAACTGCGACGCTGGCGGCCTTGGCATAAGGGTTCGCGTCTTTGTCGCGCCAAATCAATAGCATTCGGGTTGCCAGCCAAACACAAAATCCAGCCAAAACAATCACAATCGGAAATCCGCCTTCGAGCACCAACTCGAGCCAATCGCTGTGGGCATGATTAACGTATGCAGCAATCAAGGAATCTGGATTTTCAAAAAGTTGGTATGCGGGCACAAAGCTTCCAAATCCAGATCCGAATGGCAAGAAGGCCAAGGCAGCTTTCCAGCTCGTGGCGTGCATGACACCACGATAATCCGTAGACAGATCAGTCTGGGAGAATCGTAACAAGGCGACAAAACACAACTGTGCTACCACAACACCCCCCACAAACAAAACTGCAATAAAAAACCCTGAGCGCTTAAGCCCAGGTTGTGACCATCGGCTTTGCGACGTCAGATAAACAACAAGCGAGCATAAAAGTGCGGCAACGACCAATATCGCGCCCATACGTGATCCACTTGCGCCTACGCCTGCGACAAGAACCAAAACCGTCAAAAGGCCCAGAAAACCCCAGACGATGCGAGACATGCTACGCTCTGGCAATCGGCAGAATGTGAGCACAATAGCAAAGGGAACAGCAACGTAGAGCTGAGCTGCAAGAAAATTGCGATTCGCAAAGAATCCTGAGGCTGTTACTTGCCCCTGTTCCTCGAAAAAGTTGAAAATTCCATTTGGTCCTTGAAACGTCTGCGCCAGAGCGACCAGTGCACCCACAATCGCGAGGACAATAATGCCAGCGACCACCCAATCCCATCGCTTATGTGGAACGCTGATAATGGCAAAAAAAGAAGCCACGCCGGGCAGAATCGCAATGATTGCTTGGCGCGATTCAAACGGGCTAAGGGAAAGCGGCATCCAATTTGGGTCAAGTCCGATGGAAGCAAAATCTTTTGTCAAAAATGTCCGGGAGGGCAAATAGGCCCAAATTTGCTTTGGCAAAGGCACAATTTGCGCCACCATGACAGCAACACCCGCGGCCAAAATAATCAAAGCCCAACCAGCAGCGCGCCCTGGCAGTCCGCCGCGCAATCGCCAACTTGCAACAAGCAGCAAACCCAACGCCATAACAGAGAGAAGCAGAACCCTGTTTTCCGGTTTAAGAAAGTGCCCCCCAGTGACAACGACCACAGCAAGAAAAAAACAGATCGCCAAGGAAAATGCCGCTTCTTTTGTCATGACTCAGACCATCAGCTGCCGAGGGTTAACAAAAAATAAGAGCCGCCGGAAGGCAGCTCTCGCAATAACCGGTCAAAAAATCGCTCAGAGCGGAGGAGCCGAAGCAGGCGTTCCGCCGTTATTATTGTTAAGGATCAAAATACCACCAACAACTGCTGCGCCGCCACCAATAAGCAGCAGTGGCAGGGCAGCGCCCAGACCAGCAGCGGGAGCATAACCACCCGGAACATCAGCTACCGGAGCAACCAGATTAGAACCTACAACCGAAACGCTGGCACCAGCCTTGCAAGGCGCAGTCTTGGCAACAGTAACAACCTGTGCAGCGTTAACCGAAACCGCACAGCCATTCGCGTAAGCTATAGTGGCAGCGCTGTCTTTGCCAACCATGACACGATCACCTGCATTCAGTTCCGTTCCATTGGTCAGAGCAACAAAACCTTCACCCTTATTGACCAAAACCTTACCTTGGATAGAACCAAGCTCCGCAACGGAAACCGCCGCCTGAACCACAGTGGCGCTCAACAGCGAGGCAACCAAAACACCAGATACAACACGATAATTCATACGAATCCCCCTGACTTGATTTCAATCTGGGATAGTGACTAGCTTTCACATCTGCAAGTGTCAAATAAAAAAAGCGCCGCCTCGGGATTCCAGCCACAAACGTAAGTCATTGAAATTCTTAATTTTTTATACAAAACAACACCTTAGAGTTGTTGTAAATGTGCAGCAGTCGCCAAAAAAGTAAGTGCTTTGGCCGAAAACCGTACAAATTATGCGTCAACGGCAAAATCAGGGCGCGCTGACGGGGGTCGGAGGCTTGTTGATGAAGTTTGTTTTGATGGCAACACCGATGGCGGCAGCTTCAACGCCCAGACCAATGGCAATTGGGCCAGCCGGCAAAGCATTCGCTCCCCCATAGATGGTAGTCGCACCGAAATTTGTGGGCTGCGCAAAGTCGTTGCCCGCAGCAGCGAGAAAGTCACCGTTCTTGCAGACCGCTTTTGCAGGCACAACCACAACAGATGATTCAGCATAGCTGATGGCACAATTCTGGGCCGGGAAGCGCAGCGTGAGTGATCCCCTATGGCCTATTAGCAACTGGTCGCCGGCATGCAACACATCATTCATGGCAATGGCATTCATTCCATCACCTGTGTTGATCAGCACGCGCCCAGAAACATACTCTATCTCTGCTACAGGCTCAGCAGCGAAAGCAACGCCGACAAAATCTGCCAGCGTCAAAACACCAATCACTGCCAAAAAAGAATTACGCATTACAAATCCCCCTAAAGCCCAATATTGCGATCACTTTACCCAGAACATGGTAAATGAACGCTTAAGTTTAACCATGTTTGATAGTGGCGCACGATCTGGCAACAGACGCGAGTATTCTCAACTTTTCATTCGGTGTTTTGTGCTTTGTTATGCCCAACAAAAGGAAAGAAGCAGCCCACCGTCGTGCACACTCTCAACAAAAACATCGTCATGCTCGGCAGTGACAACCCAACCACTTGGATTGTTTACAATCATCTTGTGCGTGAGTTTGGCCTGTTTCCAATTTTCATTGAAAAACCCTTGTCACGCATTCGGCTTCTCAAGAATCGGATCAAAAAACTCGGCGTTCTTGCAGTGATTGACCAG
Organism: Alphaproteobacteria bacterium; assembly: GCA_028868255.1. Classification (GTDB taxonomy): domain Bacteria; phylum Pseudomonadota; class Alphaproteobacteria; order Rhizobiales; family Aestuariivirgaceae; genus Aestuariivirga. Next base: position 13,745 of record JAGWUY010000028.1, read on the forward strand.
TTGGCCTTCATCTTCGCGGTCCGCCCTTTGATCCAGCGCCGCTACAACGCTCGGATCAAAAATATCTGCCATACCAATGGTCTCGAAGTTGTTGAGCCTTTGTCTACATCCATTTTTAAAATCGAAAGCGTGAACGGAGAAGACTTTCGCCGCCAACTCACGAATTTGCAGCCCGACATTATCATCGTCAATGGCACGCGCATCATCAGCAAGAAAACACTGGCCGCTTCAAGTGCCACTATTATCAACACCCATCAGGGCATCACACCGGCTTATCGCGGTGCCCATGGCGCGTATTGGGCGCTTTTTCACAACGACAAAACCCAGTGTGGCGTCACAGTCCATCTTGTGGATGAAGGCATCGATACGGGCAACATCATAGCCCAAGCCGCTGTAGAAACCAGCAACGCCGATAGTTTTACCACTTATCCCCTGCTGCAAACGGCAGCAGCACTGCCCATTCTGACCAAGGCCATCAAAGATGCAGCGGCTGGGACTTTAGTCACCAGACAAGTCACCGGTCCATCGGCCGTTTGGTATCATCCGGGCATCACGCAATATATCGCAGGACTGTTGCGCGGCGTGAAATAGCATCAGTCGATAGCAATCGTCTTGGGATCCCAGTCTTTGGGTTGGGGAAATTTGAGATCCATATTTTCAAGGGTTTCGCGCACAATTTTGGCAATGGCTGCATTGCGCACCCAATTGCGATCTGCGGGGATAATGTGCCATGGCGCGTGTGCAGTTGAACACCGCGTCAAAGCTAAGTCATAGGCCTTCATAAAGTCATCCCACAACGCGCGGTCAGCCAGATCACCAGGGTTGAATTTCCAGCGTTTGGTGGGGTCTGCCACCCGCTCTTCCAACCTGACCTTCTGCTCATCTTTGGACAGATGGAGCATAAATTTCAGGATGACCGTGCCATTTTCGGTCAGCATCTTCTCAAAATCATTGATCTGGTCATAGCGTTGGTTGATGGCGTCTGCGCTGGCAAATTGCTTCACCTTTGCCACCAACACGTCTTCATAATGAGAACGATTGAAAATGCCAATCATGCCCCGCGGCGGGCAGGCCTTGTGGACGCGCCACAGAAAATCATGGGCCAGCTCATCACTTGTTGGGGCCTTGAAGGGCATGTTGATCACACCAATGGGGCCGCAACCATTGAACACGGCCCGCACCGTGCCATCCTTGCCGGAGCAGTCAATGCCCTGCAACACCACAAGAAGTGACCTCTTGCCCTCAGCGTAGAGAATATTCTGCAGGGCATCAATGGCGATGGCATCATCTTCAGTTTCGGCCTTGGTTTTGTCTTTCTCTTTAAAGCCCGCCAAATCACGCGGATCATATTTGGAAAGCTCGACCGTTTGGCCGGGTTTGATGCGAAAAGTCTTGGCAAATGACATTGTCTTAATCCCTGATGTGCCAACTACATTAAGCAGCCCTCACTTGATTGCAAGGGCGGCTGCGCTTAGTGATGAATGAAGCACAACAGGAAATTTGGACTTGGATCAAAATCGCCCCTCTGCCCAACCCAACTTGGCTAGCGCAGCCTATCGCCTCCCCAGCCTCGACCGTGATTTTCTCTTGGGCGATGCCACACGCGGCATTCGCTTTCAGCTGGAATATCTGAAAGCTGAAGAAGCCTTGCGCGCCATGGCGATTGAATCGACCATTGTGGTGTTTGGTTCAGCGCGCGTGCGTGAAAGTGATGGCTCTGGCTGGTATGAGGCTGCGCGCGATTTTGGCAAGCTCTCGTCTGAAAACAGCGGCGCAAGATTGGACAACAAAAAGGCCCGTTATAATGTGATCGCCACCGGCGGCGGCCCGGGCATCATGGAGGCGGCAAATCGCGGAGCCTATGAAGCAGGCGCCAAAAGCATTGGCTACAACATCACCCTGCCCCATGAGCAGGAGCCCAACCCCTATTCCACTCCGGAATTGACTTTCTGCTTTCACTATTTCGCAATGCGCAAGATGCATTTTGCCATGCGCGCGGCGGCATTGGTGGTGTTTCCCGGTGGTTTTGGCACATTGGATGAGTTGTTCGAACTTCTCACCCTGCGCCAGACAAAAAAGATGACCAAGGCGCTGCCTGTCGTCTTGTATGACGAAAAATTCTGGAAGAGTGCCATCAATTTTGATCATTTTGTAAAATCAAAGCTGATCAATCCTGATGACCTCAATCTCTTCAGTTTTGCGAATAGCCCGAACGAGGCGTGGGACTGTTTGGTTCGCCTCGGCCTGAAAATTCCCAAGGAGTAAGTGATGAGCATTCAGCTTTCGTTTCATGGCGCGGCGCGCACCGTCACCGGCTCGTGCTATTTGCTACAAACAGATCAAGCTCGCGTGCTGATTGATTGCGGCATGTTTCAAGGTTCAAAGACGATGAGCGAGTTGAACTACCGCCCTTTCCCGTTTGAACCCGCCTCACTCGATGCCATGCTGCTCACCCATGCGCATATTGACCATACAGGCGTGATCCCCAAGCTCACCAAGCACGGCTTCAAGGGCAAAATCCATTGCACGCCGGGCACTGTTGAGCTGTGCCAGATTATGCTGCCAGACTCCGGCTTCATTCAGGAAACCGAAGTCAAAAACCTGAATGAGCGCAACCAGCGCCGCGGCATCCCCGAAGTGGAGCCGATTTACACCTTGGAAGATGCCATGGCCGCGCTGGAACATTTTTCGGCTGTGCCTTATGAAACCTGGGTCACACCCGCCAAGGGCATCCGTGCCCGTTATTGGAATGCTGGCCATTTGCTTGGCTCAGCCTCGATTGAGGTGGAAGTAGAACAGCCGGGCAAGACCGCGATGCGCATCTTGTTTTCTGGCGATATTGGCCCTGACAATAAATTGTTGGAACATGATCCGGAGGGCCCCACCACGTGGGACTACGTAATTTGCGAATCAACCTATGGCGGCAAAGACCGTTTTGAACGCAGCCTAGAAAAGCGCCGTGAGATTTTGGCGGGTGAAATGAAAGAAGCCGCATCCCGTGGCGGCGTCTTGCTGATCCCCTCCTTTGCCGTTGAGCGCACGCAAGAGGTGGTGACAGACCTCGTCTATTTGATGGATCATAAGCTGGCCCCGCAAGCCAACATTTTCATCGATTCCCCGCTGGCCAACAAGGCCACAGCCATTTTTCGCAAACATGCAAGTGAAATGGAAAATGGTGATGATCTGGCCAAGGCCTTTAACTCGCCTTTGGTCAAAAGCACGGAGTCTGTAGAAGAATCGAAAGCGCTGAACCGCTTTACGGGTTTTTATATCGTTCTCGCGGCCTCAGGCATGGCAGAGGCGGGCCGCATCCGCCACCATTTGAAAAACCACCTCTGGCAAAAATCCACCACAGTATTGTTCGTGGGCTTTCAAGCTGAAGGCTCATTGGGAGCCATCCTGCAAGCGGGAGCAAAGAGAGTAAAAATAATGGGAGAAGAAATCAATGTGGCGGCCACGATCCGCAATGTTGAAGATTATTCCGGTCACGCCGATGGGCCGGAGTTGGAAGCCTGGATCAAAAAACGCTTGCCCATTTCCAAGACGCTCTTTCTGACCCATGGTGAGGAAGAACGCCAAATTGCGCTTGAGGATGCCGTTAAAGGCAAGGTGGTGGCAGCAGACCGAATTCTCCGCCCGGCACTGGATGAAACTTATGATCTCAGTGGCGACAAGGCAGACCTCGTACGCGGCACAGTCGCCCCACGCATTGAGCATGCAGCTGTGGCCAAGCTGGATTGGCACAATGATGCCCAAACTGTGGTTCTGGATTTGCATGATGCCTTGTCAAAAGCGGCAACAGACAAAGACCGCGCCGTCATCCTGCGCCGTATCAAACAAGCCATTGCCCAGCCGGATTCAACGCTGCCTTCTGTTGCCACGCAGCGCCGCAGGCCCTACCGGGCGCGCGGCTTTGATGAAGGCTGAACCTGAACTGAGTTTCCCACAGATTTGAAACATTTGTTCCATTTTGCTTGGCAAATTCCACTTTCCATGCTTGTTTTGAAGTATGGAAACACCCCGTGATTTTGAATCCCTCAAAGCCCTGATTGTTGAGCGCGCCGGCCAATTACCGCGCAGGTTGACACAAGTGGCGACCTATGCGCTGGAACACCCCGATGAAATCGCCTTTGGCACGGTGGCCTCAATTGCCTTGGCCGCTGACGTGCAGCCCTCCACGTTGGTGCGATTTTCCCAGAATCTGGGATACCAAGGCTTTTCTGACTTACAAGAGGTATTTCGTTCACGCTTGCGCGACCGGATCATGAATTATGATGAACGCATTGTACATATGCGTGAACATGCGGCCACCGCCTCGAAAGCTGCTGTCATTTTTTCAGGATTCACCGATGCCGCTCAAAAATCCCTGAAAGACATCCGCGAAAAAATTGATCCGGCAAAGCTCGAACAAGCGGTGGAATTGCTGGCCAATGCCGATACGATTTTTCTGATTGGCCTGCGACGTTCCTTCCCCATCACCTCTTATATGTCTTATG